>JBIIDF010000331.1:0-3362 GCA_044238535.1 Vicinamibacterales bacterium | reverse complement strand
CCGCCAGCAGGAGACACAGTATCCACAGGGCCGGGTCACGGAACAGAATCCGCCCCTCCAGCAGGCACAGGCGCACCAGACCCGCACGACGTGTCATCGGGGCACCACCCGTCTGACCGACGCCGCTGCGAGCAGGAGACTCGCCAGCACCCAGAGGGTCAGCATCCCGAACGCCATCCCGACATCGGCCTCTGCCTCAGACAGCAGGGGCACCCGGAACCGAAAGGGCGGCAGACGCTGCCAGAGTTCGCTCGTGCCCTGGCGAACCTTCTCGCCGGGCTTCCGGCGTTCCGCGTCACCCAGCACGGCCATCATCTGACGCCGATACGCTTCCGCCTGTTTCAGGAAGTGGCGATGATGCACATCGTCAGAACCGGCCGCCGCCATCGAGATCAGGTCGAGGGCCACAGTCGGAGAGAGGATCGCTGCGCGCTGCACATCACGGCGTTCCTCCTGAAAGATGGTCCAGAGTTCCGCGCTTCGCTGGTCGAGTCGCTGATTGATGCGCGCTTCCGCGCGCTGAGCGTAGATGACGTTGATGTCCAGCGGCAGCGCCTCTGGTGTCGCGACGCCGTAGTCGGTGAGGATCTGCTGGCGCAGGCGCCCGTAACTCTCCGGCGTCTGGATGCGGCTTTCGATTTCGAGGCGGTCCAGTTCGGCCCGGCTGGGCAGCGGATGGGCCACACGCGCCAGATCGGCCGACATGCGCGGCACGACGACCACCGAGACACACCAGCATGCAAGAAGAATCGCCATGGCCAGACGACTGCCCGTGGCACGCAGGCTGACCGCGAGTGTCAACGCCAGCCAGAACAGCAGGTAGAGCGCGGCGGCGGCAGCCATGATGCCAAGGCGCCAGGCGGCATCATCTGGCCAGACGCCCTCGATGCGCCCCAGCAGCACCGCAGACACCACGGCCCCCGGCGCGAGTACCGCGAGCACGGCCATCGCGACCGCCAGAGCCTTGCCCAGCAACAGCCGCATGGGTGTGATTCCCAGGCCCAGCAGGAATGCCAGCGTGCCATCCTCACGCTCGGAGGCGAAGGCTCCTGCAGCCAGGGCAATGACGAGCAGCGGCAGCCAGACCTGAATCACCCCGGCCAGGCTGAGCCGACCCATCCGCTGCACGGCACCGCCATCTGGAGCTTCGGCAAAGGCCGGCTCGTTCTGCCGATGCGCTTCCAGGAAGAGGGCCGCGCCGACATAGGGCACCACACCGGGGTCAAGGGTCGCCAGGCGCGACGGCACGTAGAAAGCCGACGTTCCGAAGTGCGAGGCACTGTGCGGGTTGCGTTCCGGCTGCGCGAGCCATCGCTCATAGTCGCGGACCTGCGCGGCCCCGTTGATCTGCGCACGTCTGTGTGCATCCAGGCCACCGCTGAGTGCCGCCACGATGCCGAGCAGCATGACTGCGAGGAGTGCCACTGCGAGCGTGCGATCGCGGTGCGTCTCGCGCAGCTCTTTGTGCACGACCTGAAGGACCGCACGCCCTGCGTCACGCATCTGCCGGGCCACCGTCGTCTAGAAGAGCAGCCTCAGTGCCAGCTGACCCGACCGGGGACCGCCCATTTCATACAGGGAGTTCAGCCCATTCAGCGAGCGGTTCAGCATGGCCGTGGCCTGCCCGAACTGCGGGCTCGTGATCGAGGCGACGGGATTGCCGAAGTTGACGGTGTTGAACAGATTGAACACCTCGCCCCGCAGCTGGAGACGGACACCCCGGACAGGAATCTCGCGCCGCAGGGCCAGATCGACCTGGCGGGCACCAAAGCCGCGAAGGAAATTGCGCGGTACGTCGCCCGGCACATTCGTCGGGGCAAGCGCAAAGGCGGCCGCATTGAGTCGGCGCCCACCCGGCACTGACGCATCATCCAGGTAGAGCGGCTGACCGACCACCAGATTCGGACGGAGCGTGCCGCTATACGGCGCGACCATGCCTCGTCCAAGCACGTCGACGGGTGCGGCCGACCGGGCCTTGACCAGAGTGTCGACCGAAAATCCTCCGAGCAGGGTACGCAGCAGCCCCTCGCCGCGGGGCCCGGGAATGTCATAGGTCAGCGACGCGGCGAAGTTGTGCCGGACATCAAAATCGGAGACGGCGCGGTTGGTATCGACATCTACCAGCGTCACGGCAACGTTGTTGGCAATGGCGCCGGTGGATCCGGTATCAGTGGAGTGTGACCAGGTGTAGGACGCGAGTCCCTGCAGGCCCCGAACCGGCCGCTGCACATACTGCACCTGCAGCGCTCGATAGTCCGAGCTGGCGGCGTTGCGGGTCACCCGGACGCTGTCACCGAACCTCGGATTCGGCCGGGTGTAGGCTTCCGTGCGCGACAGCCTGCGTCCGGCTGCACCGACATATGACAGCGTGAGGCTCTGACTGGCGCCCAGCTGCTGCTCGACCGTCGCATTCCACTGCCAGGTGCGTGGCGACACAAAGTCGGGCACATAGCCGTAGGCCGTCGTGTAGGGCGGCTCGCGGCGAAACACCGGGGGCGAGAGGCTCGCGGCCGAGTTCAGCGGAAACGCCACATTCGGATAGTTGACGGTGATGCGGTGGGGATAGCCCTCGTAGCCGATGAGCGCCAGGGTCAGGCCAAGGTCATAGTAAAGTCCTCCTCCGGCCCTCAGGACGGTCTCCCAGCCAGGCGAAGGTCGCAGCACATACGAGGCCCCGAGACGCGGCGCAAAGTTGTTGTATCGCGTGGGAAACAGCGGCGTGCCAGGTGCCGCGACATCAAGCGTGGCCGGCGACTCGGTGCCCACCACCGTCATCACGGCCCGGTCCGCACCGGCGGTCGGGGCCGGATTCAGGTCCCAGCGCACTCCGTAGGTCAGCGTGAGGCGGTCGCGCACTCGCCAGGTATCCTGCGCAAAGAACGACAGGTTCTCGACCACCGGACGAATGCCCGTGTTCCTGGCCGTCACCGACAGCGATGGCACCACCCCCGTGAGAAAGGCCTCGAGTGTCGGAAAGTTGGGACTCACCGAGGTGTTGGCCACGAGGTCAATGGCCTGCCGACGGTAATCGCCACCCACCTTGATCACATGCTCACCCACCTGCCAGGTCAGACTGTCGACGATGTTCCACTGCTGTGTGGCGTTGTCCGAGGTCTTGCCCAGCGTGAATGACGGGAACAGTGCACCGAAATTCATCTGGAAGGTGAGGCTGGCTGTCTCCGGCGTCACAAAGGGCGGCAGGACCAGGCTGGGGTCCACCGGCGCGGCCCCTCCAAAGGAGTCAAGTTGACTTGAGGTACTACCGGTCGCGCGTGTGACGTTCACCCGAAGGTCGTTGCCCAGACGGCCGCGCGACCAGGTGTGCCCCAGCGTCACCGAATCGGTCCGACGGTCAGTGGTGC
>JBIIDF010000330.1:0-3363 GCA_044238535.1 Vicinamibacterales bacterium | reverse complement strand
TCGCGCCGGGCACGGACAGCACCCACAGCAGCTGGATGCGGTCGCGCTTGCCGTAGAGGCGATACGACATCGTGCCGAACGGCGTCGGCTTGATGGTGCCGTTCTTCGTGGCCTCGGCGACCGCGGCCGTGATCTCGGCCTCGGTCTTCTTCTGGGCCGTCAGTTTCGCCGTCAGGTCACGACGGGCCGCGGAGACCTTGTTGTAGCACCAGGTGAAGCCGTCGGCGCCGCGGGGCATGCACTCGATGGCGTTGGTCCCGGGACGCAGCACGCGGCGCTCGCCGTTGGCGTCGTATTCATAGACGGTCGCCCCGGCCTTCAGGTCGTCCGGCAGCGGCAGCGTGGCCTGCGTGACCTTGTCGGCGGCTTCGTCCGTGATGGTCGAGTCCTTCGGGGCCGGGTTGATCGGAATCATGATGTGCGAACCCGGGGTGCCGGGCAGCATCATCCACGGGAGGCCCTTCCCCTCGAGCGCATTCGTGCGCTGGCTCACCGTCGACACACCCACCGACTCGGGCGTCGCGTTGGGCAGCGACATCACCCACAGGTCCTGAATGCGGTCGCGCTTGTCGTACTGGCGGTAGGACATCATGCCCTGCGGAGACGGCGGAATCGTCCCGGCCTTCACGGCCGCAGCCATGGCCGCCGAGATTTCGGCCTCGGTCTTTTTCTGGGCCGTCAGTTTGGCCTCGAGGTCGCGGCGCGGGGCCTGCGAGTTGTGGTAGCAGCGGGCGAAGCCGTCGACGCTGCTCCGCACGTGGCATTCCGCCCAGTTGGTGCCCTTGCGCAGCACCTGCCGGTTGCCCTCGGCATCGTAGGCCACGACGGTGGCTCCGTCACGCATGTCGGGCGGGAGAATCTTGACCGCATCGGCGATGCGGGGATCGGAGGCGCCCGCCTGGGCCGCTGCGGTGAGCGGGATCAGCACGAGGGCGGTGGACAACAGGTGAATCATGCGAGCCATGGGACGAGACCTTTCAGAAACCGGAACGCCGTTGTTTACCCGACAAAGATGAGCCGGAACCCGCGCTCCTGCGCGTGCAGCACGCCGACGACGCCGGCCGCGACCAGCCGCGAATTCGGCAGCAGGTTCGGCACCATTTCTGTCTTGAGGAGGGCATCGGCGTCACCACCCTGGCCGGCGAGGCGTCCGGCGATCCCGCGGCTGGCCGTGCCGCAGACGATGAACTGCACACCGCGCTTGGCGAGGCCCGAGAGCTGCATACGCTCGCCGGAATTGTAGGGATTGCCGGTCGGCGCAGGCTCGACCTTCGGGGCGAGCAGTTTGCCGTACTTGGCCCAGAGGGCATCGCCGTACGCGTATGACGTGGCCGAGTGGCGCAGACACATCATGATGGCCATGTCGGCATCCTCGATGCCGTAGCCGTTCTTGCTGCCGGTAAACAGGTTGCCGGCAAACCGGATGGCGTCGGGCAGTCCCTCGGGCGACGTGACATCGAGCAGCACGCGGTGCTTGCCCGGCATGGCGCTCATCCAGTCGTCCGTGGGATGCAGCGTCGGCTGGAATGGAGCGGCACCGCCCTGGGCGCTGACCGAGCTGCTGCCGAGGGCTGCGGCGGTAGCGACCGCCCCGAGCCCGGCCATCACGTCACGACGTCCAGTGATTCGCTTCGACATAGTGTGCTGTGTCCTTCTGCAAGTGAAATCGGCGGCACCCCCTGGTGCCGCGGCGATTATATGCCTGTCGCGTATGCCATCATAGAGGCTGCCGATGGCCCTCGACGCCCTGGAATCCGAAGCCATCCACATCTTCCGGGAAGCCGTCGCCGCCGCCCGCAACCCCGTCCTCATGTACTCGGTGGGGAAGGATTCGTCGGTGCTGCTGCACCTGGCACGCAAGGCCTTTTATCCGGGGCCGCTGCCGTTTCCGCTGCTGCATATCGACACGACCTTCAAGTTCCGTGAGATGTACGCCCACCGGGCCCGGGTCGCGACCGAGACCGGTGCCCGGGTCATTGCCCACCGGAACCAGGCGGCGCTCGATGCAGGACTGTCGCCCTTCACCCACGGCTCGAGCCACTGGACCGACGTGATGAAGACCGAGGCCCTCAAGCAGGCCCTCGATGCACACGGGTTCGACATTGCCATCGGAGGCGCCCGTCGCGACGAAGAGGCGTCACGGGCCAAGGAACGCATCTGCTCGTTTCGCGCCGCCGGGCACCGCTGGGACCCGAAGCGCCAGCGGCCCGAACTGTGGAATCTGTACAACCTGCGGATGCATGACGAGGAAAGCGTACGGGTGTTTCCGATTTCGAACTGGACCGAGCTCGACATCTGGCGCTACATCGAGCGCGAGCAGATTCCGGTCGTGCCTCTCTATTTCGCCGCCCTCCGCCCCGTCGTGAGGCGCAGCGGCACGTGGATCATGGTCGACGATGACCGGCTGCCCCTGGAACCGGGGGAGGTGCCCGAGCAGCGGCTGGTGCGGTTCCGGACCCTGGGCTGCTATCCCCTGAGTGGCGCCATCGAAAGTCCGGCCACGACGGTGGCTGACATCATCGCGGAAACGGCGGCAGCGGCCGCGTCGGAACGGCAGGGGCGTCTCATCGATTCCGACCAGCCGGCCTCGATGGAGAAGAAGAAGCGGGAGGGGTACTTCTGATGCCCGACCTGCTGCGACTGCTCACCTGCGGCAGTGTGGATGACGGAAAGTCGACGCTGCTGGGTCGGATGCTCTACGAAACGCGGTCGATTTTCGAGGATCATCTCTCCGCGCTCGAGCGCGACACGCGCCGCTACGGCACGCAGGGCGAACGTCTCGATCTGGCGCTGCTCGTCGATGGCCTGCAGGCCGAGCGCGAGCAGGGGATCACCATCGACGTGGCCTATCGGTTCTTTTCCACCGAGCGCCGGCGGTTCATCGTGGCCGATACCCCCGGGCACGAGCAGTACACCCGCAACATGGCGACCGGGGCGTCGACGGCCGACCTGGCGATCATCCTGGTCGACGCACGCAAGGGATTGCTCACGCAGACCCGCCGACACACGCGCATCGTCGCGATGATGGGCATCCGGCATGTGGTGCTGGCGGTCAACAAGATGGACCTGGTCGGCTACGACCAGGGGGTGTTCGACGCGATCGCCCACGAGTATGCCGCGTGGGCCGCACCGTGCGGGTTCGCGGAAGTGGTGGCCCTGCCGCTGTCGGCCCTCGAGGGAGACGGCGTCGCCGCGCCCAGTCCGCACATGCCGTGGTTCAGTGGTCCGACGCTGCTTGGGCATTTGGAAACGGTCGATGTGTCGGCCCCCGCCGACACGGGTCCGCTGCGATTGCCGGTGCAGATGGTGCTGCGGCCCGACGCCGATTTCAGAGGCTTTGCCGGGCGTATTGCCGCTGGTGCC
>JBIIDF010000080.1:0-10468 GCA_044238535.1 Vicinamibacterales bacterium | reverse complement strand
CGCTTCTTCGTCGGCATCGCAGGTCGAGAGCGGAGCCCTGCTGGTGTTTCTCCTGCAGGAGACCGACAGCCATGCCGCGTACTTTCTCCGGCAGCAGGGCGTCGACCGGCTGACGCTGCTGCGTGTGCTGAGTGGGCAGGGAACCGAGCGGGCCCGGGCGGGTGCCGGCGAGGACGGCGAGGCGGCAGGCAGCGCCAATCCTCTGGACGCCTATGCCTCCGACCTGGCCGCCCGCGCCGCGGCCGGACAGATTGATCCGCTGATTGGCCGGGATGCCGAACTCGATCGCATGGTGCATGTGCTGAGCCGGCGTCGAAAGAACAACCCGCTGCTGGTGGGCGAGCCCGGCGTGGGCAAGACGGCGCTGGCCGAAGGGCTGGCGGTGCGCATTCATGAGGGCCGGGTGCCGGCGTCGCTGAAAGAGGCGCACCTGTATTCGCTCGACCTCGGCGCCCTGGTCGCGGGCACCCGCTATCGGGGCGATTTTGAGGAACGCATCAAGCAGGTGCTCGATGCGTTGAAGGCCCAGCCGCATGCCATCCTGTTCATCGATGAGATCCACACGCTGGTCGGGGCCGGGTCGGCGTCGGGCGGGACGATGGATGCCGGCAATCTGCTCAAGCCGGCGCTCGCATCCGGCGTGCTGCGGTGCATCGGCTCGACGACATTCAGCGATGTGAAGCAGTCGTTTGACAAGGACCGTGCCCTGTCGCGCCGCTTCCAGAAAATCGACGTGCTGGAGCCGTCAGAGGCGGAGGCCCTGGCCATCCTCCGGGGGCTGGCAGCGTCCTACGAAGCGCATCATCAGGTGACGTACTCGGATGAGGCGTTGCTGGCGGCCGTGACCCTGTCGGCGCGGCATCTGCGCGACCTGCAGCTGCCGGACAAGGCGATCGATGTGATGGACGAGGCCGGAGCGGCGGTGCGCCTGGCACCCCCTCCAGGCGAAGGTCGACCGGTTGTCACGGTGGCGGATGTCGAGCGCGTGGTCTCGCGGATGGCACGCGTGCCGGTGCAGGCCGTGTCCTCTGATGACCGGGCGTCGCTGCGGCGGCTGGACGGCGAGTTGAAGGCCGTGATCTTCGGCCAGGATCAGGCCATTGACGATGTGACGGCCGCGATTCGGTTGTCGCGCTCGGGGTTGCGGGCGCCCGACCGGACGATTGGCAGTTTCCTCTTCGCGGGGCCCACCGGGGTGGGGAAGACCGAGCTGGCCCGTCAGCTGGCTCGTCTGCTCGGGGTCGAGTTCCTGCGCTTCGACATGTCCGAGTACATGGAGAAGCATGCGGTGGCGCGCCTGATTGGGGCCCCGCCTGGCTACGTGGGGTATGAGGAGGGGGGCCTGCTGATTGACGCGGTCCGTAAGGCGCCGCATGCGGTGCTGCTGCTCGATGAAATCGAAAAGGCGCACCCCGACCTGTTTGCGATCCTGCTGCAGGTCATGGACCATGCCACACTCACGGACACCCATGGACGCAAGGCGGATTTCCGCCACGTGGTGCTCATCATGACCACGAATGCCGGCGCGCGTGACCTGTCGGGGCGCAAGATGGGATTTGTGGAGGCGGTGGAAGGGACGAAGGCGACCGGGGCCCTGGATCGGCTCTTTGCCCCCGAGTTCCGGAACCGGCTCGACGGCATCATTCATTTCAATGCGCTGGGCACCGCCGAAATCGGCCGCGTGGTCGACAAGCACCTCGCCGAGGTGACGCACCTGCTGGCGGCGCGCGACATCACGCTGGAGGTGACGGACGAGGCCCGCCGCTGGCTGGCCGCCAACGGCGTGGACCGTGCCTTCGGGGCCCGGCCCATGGCGCGACTGATCGAGCGGACGATTCGCAAGCCGCTGGCCGACCTGCTGCTCTTCGACGAGCGGCCGGACGCACGGGTGGTGCGGGTGGCCGTCGGGCAGAGCGGCCTGACGGTGGGCTGGGCAGCGGCGTCCTGACGCCGCCCCGAGTACAATTGAGCTTATGGAACTGGCCCGCGAGCGCTTCCTCGACGCTTCCCGCGACTACCACCTGACCTTGGTCTTGCGGAGCCGTACCACGCCCATGCACAGCGTGCTGACGGCCCTGACGCCTGCGGAGAAGGCGCGGGTCGCCGAGATTCTGACGACGGCGTTTTCGGAGGTCGAAGCGGTCGTGCGTCCGCACCTGCCGACGCCGGCCGGAGAGTGAGCGATTATCAGCACCCTGCGCGCTCGTAGCTCAGTTGGATAGAGCACCAGCCTTCGAAGCTGGGGGTCACAGGTTCGAGCCCTGTCGAGCGCACCACCTCACACGCGGGACATCCTGATTCGGGGAGACTACCGAGATGCTGAGCGGATTCCAACAGTTCCTGATGCGCGGCAATGCCATCGATCTGGCCGTCGGTGTCATTATCGGGGCGGCGTTTGGCGGGATTGTCGACTCGCTGGTGAAGGACATCATCTCGCCGGTGCTGGGGTTGCTGGGCGGACAGCCTGATTTTTCGGCCCTGCAACTCGGCCCAGTCGGCATCGGCCATTTTCTCAATGCGGCCATGGGCTTTTTCATCAAGGCGGCTGGTCTCTACTTCCTCATCGTCCTGCCCTACACGCGCCTGACCGCCCGGTCGGCGGCCGAGCCCCCGTCCCCGCCCGCGCCGCCGCCCCCGTCACCCAGCGAGCAGTATCTTCGTGACATTCGGGATCTGCTGGCACGACGGCAGGCCTGAGCAACGGGTTGAGGCTGATCAGCGTCGTGAGGAGTCGTGTGACACAGGCCCGCACCGGTCTGCGGGCGTCACTCACCGCAGTGTGCGTCATGGTGGCCAGCGTCAGTGTGGCGACGCAGTGGCGCACGCTGCCGCGCGTGCTCGATGCCTGTCTGGCCAACGATGTGCGGCTGACCCCCGACGAACGCGACCGGCTGGCCGGAGGCGCGTTGGTGACGACGGTCCTCGAGTCAGACGTCTCGGCCGAGGTCGCCGTGTTCGGGGCCGTCTGGGTCAATGCGCCGGCCGAGGGCTATGTCGCGCATGTGCGGAATATCGAACGCATAGAACCTGGCAGCGTGTTCAAGCAGACGCGCCGGTTTTCTTCGACGCCCGGTCCGGCTGATGTCGCCGACCTGCGACTCACACGGGAAGCCATCGATGACCTGCGGCGGTGCCGTGTCGGCCGCTGTGGACTCAAGCTGCCAGCGGACGCCATTACGCAGATGCAGGCGCGTGTGGACTGGAGCCGCGCCACAGCGGCGGACGAGGCGCAAGCCTGGTTTCGTGAGTGGGTGGTGCGCGGGCTGCGCGAGTATCAGGCGAAGGGCAACGACGCGCTGGCGGTCTATCAGGACGGGACACGTGCCACCTCTGTCGCCGAAGAACTGCGTGGCCTGGTGGCCCTGCTGCCTCCGCTGACACCGCAGTTGGCCGATATCCGCACCCACCTGCTGGAGTTTCCGCGTGCATCGTCGCCGCAAGCCGAAAACATCTACTACTGGCAGGACGCACAGTTCGGGCTCAAACCGACCGTGCGGGTGCATCACCTGACCATCTTCCGCCAGCCGGGCGAGACCGTGGTGGTCTCCAAGCTGCTGTACGCCACGCACTATTTCTGGACCGACCTCGACTTCACGGTGATTCGGGATGACCCGGCGCGCGGACCGGGGTTCTGGCTGCTGACCATCAGTCGGAATCGCGCGGATGGGCTGTCGGGACTGACGGGGCGGTTTGTCCGTCAGCGTGCACGGGCGGAAGTGCTGCAGCGCACGGCCGCGCTGCTGCGAGAGACGAAGGCGCACCTGGAGCGCGACGCGGCGGCGCGGCGCTGACGCGCTTACCGACGGCCCGCGTCGGCCAGCACTTCGGTGAGCAGCGGATCAGGCACCGCGCGCTTGAGGGTGACCGCGTAGAACGTCTCGCGAATACCGGGCAGGCGGCTCACTTCCTGCAAGACCCCCAAGGACAGTTCATCGCGCACCACGATGGGCGGCAGCACCGCGAGGCCCGCGTTTTCGCGGACGAGCAGCCGAATCATCGCCATGTCGTCAACCTCGGCCACCACACGGGGCTCGATACCTCGGCTGTGGAGCAGGGCATCGATGCTGCCCCGCAGGGCACTGTCTGGCGACGGCAGAATCAGCGGCTCGGTGGCGAGCATGGTGGTCCAGGCGCGGCGCTTCTTGACCCGTCGACGATGACCGACGAGTGCCACGGGTTCGTCGGCAATCTGTTGCGGAAGCCACGGCACGTCCGTGTCACGTGGCGGCAGCACATTCGTGAGCAGCACGTCGAGTCGGTGGTCGCGCAACTCCCTCAGCAGCGACGGCAGCGACCCCGAGCGGAGGGCGAGCGTGATGTCAGGCCGGCGCAGCAGGGGCGTGACAAACGACAGTTGAAAATTGCGCGAGAGCGTGGCGAGGGCCCCCACCCGTAGCGTCCGGCGGCTGGGTTGTCGGCTGGTGCCGAGGGCCGACGTGAGCCGATCTCCCAGGGCAAAGATACTGTCGGCGTACTCGAGGGCAATCCGGCCGGCGTCGGTCAGGAGGAGCTGGCGCCCCTTCCGTGCGAACAGCGGCCGCCCGAGTTCCTCTTCGAGCTTGCGGATCTGCACGGACACGGCGGACTGCGAGACATGGAGGCGCGTGGCCGCCCGAGTCAGATTGCCGTCGTGCGCCACGGCCCAGAAATAGCGCAGGTAGCTATACGTCAGCATGAGGGCATCCGTTCGCTTTCAACGAACAGTATACGCGGAAACATGCATTGGAAGCGAAACAGCCAGCCCCCTATTCTTGGAACCATGACGGTTCCTGCTCCGATTCGCTCCCGCATCACGGTCGCCTACGGCGACGGCATCGGTCCCGAAATCATGACCGCCACCCTGCGGATCCTCGAAGCCGCGCAGGCGCCCCTCGACTACGACGAGGTCGTGCTTGGCGAGCAGGCGTACCGTCAGGGGCACATGACCGGCATTCCGACGGAGGCCTGGACCACCATTCGCCGGAACCGGGTGCTGCTGAAAGCGCCGATGACGACCCCTCAGGGCGGAGGCTACAAGAGCCTCAACGTGACGCTGCGCAAGGTGCTGCACCTGTTCGCGAATGTCCGGCCGGCGCGTGCCTACGCGCCCGCAGTGGCCTCGTCTCATCCCGGGATGGACCTGGTCATCGTGCGTGAGAACGAGGAAGACCTCTACGCCGGCATCGAGCACCAGCAGACCGCCGATGTGACGCAGGTGCTGAAGCTCATCACGCGGTCTGGCTCCGAGCGCATCGTCCGGTATGCGTTCGAATACGCCAGGGCCCACGGCCGTCGTCGTGTCACGTGCATGACGAAGGACAACATCATGAAGCTGACGGATGGCCTGTTCCATCGGACGTTCACTGAGGTGGCTCGCGAGTATCCGGACATCGCGGCCGACCACGCGATTATCGACATCGGGGCCGCCCGACTCGCGACGCGGCCCGAGCGATTCGACGTGATCGTCACCCTCAATCTCTACGGCGACATCCTCTCGGACATCGCGGCCGAGGTGGCGGGGTCGGTGGGGCTTGGAGGTTCGGCCAATATTGGTGCCGAGGCGGCGATGTTCGAGGCCGTCCACGGGTCCGCGCCGGATCTCGCAGGGCAGGGCGTGGCGAATCCGTCCGGGCTGCTGATGGCGGCCGTGCAGATGCTGGTGCACCTCGGACATGCCGATGTGGCCTCGCGCATCGCCAACGCCTGGCTGGTCACCCTCGAGGATGGCATCCACACGGCGGATATCTTCCAGGCGACCTCGAGCCGGCGGCAGGTGGGGACCCTCGACTTTGCATCGGCGGTCATCGAGCGCCTTGGGCAGCAGCCTCGCCACCTGAAGCCTGTCGCCTTCAAGGCCGGCGGCATCCATGTTCATGTCGACGTGCCCCCTCCGGCCAACAAGCAACTGGTGGGGGTGGACGTCTTCCTCGACTGGCGCGATGGCACGCGCGACCCCAATGTGCTGGCGAGTCAGCTTGAGGCCGCTGCACCGGCGATGTGGACCCTGTCGATGATGACCAATCGCGGCGTGAAGGTGTATCCCGGCGGCGTGCCGGAGACGTTCTGTACCGACCATTGGCGGGCACGGTGGATCCCCGTGCACGGAGGCATCGTCGAGTTTCCGCAGGTGCTGGTCCTGTTGTCCGCCTTGCACCGCGCTGGCCTCGATGTGATCAAGACCGAGCATCTGTATACGTTCGACGGCGTCCCGGGTTACTCGCGCGGGCAGGGGGAGTAGCCGATGCGTACTGCATTCGCCATCGTGCGGCATCCCGGGCACATTGGCGCGGTCCTCGATGCCTGGTCTCGACACCGTTTGATGGACGGGTCGTCGGGTGACGTGTTGCTCGGCATCTGGTGCGAAGACCTCAGAGGCGCGGACGAGGGCGGGGCCCTCGTCACCATCGAGCGGCTGATGCTGACAGACGCACTCGGTCCCCTGGAGGCGGTCGAGTGTGGGGGGCGATGGGCCATCTGCCGGCCGTCGTGTCCCACGGCCCCGGCGGCGGACGATATCGTGTCCGCGCTGCATTCCTCGCTCTGGGCGTCTCCGGCCACGCGGTCGGGAGCGGCGTGGTTTCAGACCGCCCCGGTGCCGTCAGCGCCCGAGGTCGCCGCGGGGCCTCTGCAGGTGGCACCACAGCCGCAGACATTTCGGATGCATGGCGCTGCTCGTGAGAGCGGGGCAACGCTCTTTCCGGGCCTCTCGTCGCGGGAGGCCGCAGGGACGGTGACGGCTGTCGAGATGGAGGCGTCAGGATAGGGACGTGGCCCCTCGAGACCGTGTGTGCTCAGCGCGGCAGCATCGCGTCTGGAGGAATGTGGCACACGCGTGCTCTTGTGCCCGGGGGCACGCCCCGGACGTCCAGGTAGTGGTCGAGGGCGTCCGCGGTCATCGACGTCGACCATCCCCCCTGAGGCGCGTGGCCGCTGTACCCGTTGATGGTTGGCGTCTGCGTCGCGAGTGCGCCCCACATAGCCAGCACCTGCCATCGCCATGCGTCGATGCCCGGCGTGTCGGGATGCGTGGGCACATAGAAGGCGACGCATCCGCGGCCGTGCACCACGGAGGCCATCCGCTGGGCTACAGCCAGGCGTTGCCGTTCGTAGTCGGCCGTGCTGACACGGTGATCGTCAGGCACGGACAAGGTACTGACCGCCCAGAGTGCGCCGAGGGCCACCCAGCGCGCGGCCGAGACTCGGCCGAGCCGGTCGGTCATCCAGCACTCGAGGCCGGCGGCGAGTACCGGGGCGGCCAGCCACGACAGGACGAGGCCCACGCGTGCCACCGACCGAATTGCGGACACGCCCGGCACCAGCTCGTAGAGCACGCGCCACAGGGACCAGACCTCCGTCAGCGATCCGATGCCGAGCGTGAGCAGCATGAGACATCCGCACCCGTAGGTCAGGCCGACGAGCGCCTCGCGCCTGCGGATCCGCGTCCAGTACACCGCGGCCGCCAGCAGCGCCGCGGCAAAGGCGTAGCCGGGGAACAGCGAGTGTTCCCAGACCGGACCGGGCAGGTGACTGGCGAACTGCACAGGCGCTGGCAGGGAGACGCGTTCTACGGTCGCGAACGCGTGGTATCCGTATGACCACGCCCGCGGCACCATGGTGGAGACCTCACTCCAGCTCCGCGGCCCCAAGTCGGCGGCCGCCTGGGCGTACTGCCGGTAGATGACGGCATTGACGGCGAGCAGCGCGGCATTCGCGGCATACCAGGGCCAGCGCGGCCTCTGGGTCGCAAGGGACACCGCAACCGGGGACGTGGAGGCGTGCGTCTCCTGCAGCCACCGCCGCATCACCAGCACTCCGAATGTGCCTGTGCACGCCAGTGCGAAAAACACGCCCAGATAGAAGCCGATGGCCACCTGTAACTGGAGCCAGGCCACAGGGACGACCAGCGCCCCGAGGAACGCGCGCCACCGCCGAGGCGCGCGAGATACGAGGTCGGCACCGAGCAGGGCATCCATCGCCAGGATCCCGGCGAAGGCCGGCATCAACTGCGCGTGGCCGATGCGGGCCACCACGGTCAGCGACAGGGATGCAAGGCCAGCGGCCGCGAGGCGTGGAAGCGGCTGGGCGCTGCCGTGCCTGGTGAGCCGATAGCAGGCCAGGGTGTTGGTGGCGAGGCAGACGGCGATCAGCGCGGCAAATGCCTGAGAGGCGGAGAGCGCGAGGCGCAGGGCGCCATACACGGGTGTCGCCATCAGCCAGTGATCCGACCACGCCAGCGTGTTGGTGTAGGGCCAGAAGGCGCCTGTGGTGAACACCTGCTCGAGCTGTCCCAGGGCATGGCCCTCTCGCAGCAGGGTGAGATTGCGTTCCAGCAGCCAGAGATTCATGGCCGCATCGATGTCGTTGCCTGGAAACCAGGGAAACAGGCTCGCCGGCGTGGTGCCGGGGAGTGCATCGACGATGAAGAGCGCGCCAGCCACGCACACGCAGGCCACGAGCACGGAGTGCCGCCACGGATGGTCCTGCCCGTTGAGGCCCAGGTGGTCACGTGTGCTGTCGGTCATCTGTGGCTCGCGATTGCGGCGTCACTCACGCATGGCCGTTGTCGGCACACAGGAGTCTCCCTCGGGTGTCCGGGGCTAGTTCCCACGACTGTGGCCGAGTGTATCTCAGCCCTGTGACGTGGATGTCGTCAACCCAGGTCACCCTCGTCTGGATGCCGTGGGGCCGATGAACGGCGGGGCGTGGCGCTCGTCACCACGGCCGGCGGTCGACGCAGGAGGCTCGGGCGCCTGCAGGTGTGCCGTGGCCGCCTCCACCGCCTGGGCCATGACCTCGGGGGAGAAGCGGCGGGCATAGAGCTCCCAGGCACGCTCGGCGAGCCGCTCTGCCAGACCGGGTTCGCGCATCAGCTGCGCACACCGGCCTGCGAACGTGTGCGGATCATCGGCCATCAGCACGTGCTCGCCGGCGGTGGTGTCCAGTCCTTCGACGCCGAGGGATGTGGTCACGACGGCTCGTCGGTGCGCGAAGGCCTCAAGCGCCTTGATGCGGGTGCCTCCACCTGCGTGAATCGGCACCAGCACGGCACCGGCCGCCGCATACTGTGGCTCCAGATCGGGCGCGAACCCTGCGAACTGCAGTTCAGGGGCGACGGCACGCCAGCGGCGCTGCTGCCGGGGGCTGACGCGACCGACGATACGGACGACAAACGGCGAGGGCGCCATGCGTTGCAGGTGGGGCAGTACTTCCCTCAGCAGCCAGTCGACTCCGGCATGATTCGGAAAGTATCCGAGCGTGCCGACGAACAGAAACGTGAAGGGCTGTCCGTCCGGACGCGCGGTCATGGCGACAGGCGCGGCCGCGGTGTTCGGTACCACCATCACCGGTGGCGAGCCGCAGTGCTGCCGTAACGTCGCCGCATCGCCAGAGGAACAGACCCAGAGGGCGTCAGCGCGCTCGAGATACTGCGGCGTCACCCGCTCGTAGTAGCGAGCGGTGGCGCGTTCCAGATTCGCCTGGCGCCACTCCCCGCGATGATGGCGCAGGGCGGCGAAACGCGCATGGGTCTCGGCCTCGAGGTCATCCACATCGAGCTGCAGAGACACATCCGGGCGATACCGTTGCACGCATTCGGCGAGCGGCATCATGGAGATCCTGTGCACGTGGACCACATCGATGGTCTTGCCTTGCAGAAACCGCTGGAGGAGTCCGTCTGGGGCCTCGGCGTACGCTGGCCACTCTGGCAGCCAGCATCCGCGAGCCCATTCTGGAGGGTACCCCAGGCTCAGCATCTGTCGCATGAGCCAGGCTGACCTGCGCGGCGGTTGCACGGGAATCGCCATCCGGCTGGCGACCGGCAGGTCGGCATCAGCCAATGCACCGGGGTCGACCGGGCCTCCCACCACCAGGTGAACGGTGCAGGAGGCCGCCAGTGCCCGAAGCACGTACCACGCGCGCATCGAGATGCCGCCACCCGTGTGCTGCGGGAGGACGGGCGAGATGAAGAGCACGTGTGTCCCGTTCACCGTGTCTCCCTCTGGTGGTCACACCGCGCGTCCTCAGCCATCCACCATTCCGCGGTGGCACGACCGCTGATGGACGGCAGGTGATCGGGGCTGACGGGGCGCGGGCGAGCGACGGCATCAGCGAGCGCGGCCGCCATCGAGAGTGGTGGTGCGTCAGGTTCCACCACGGTTTGTCCGTGCCGTTCCAGCCAGTCTGCGAGTCCCGTTTGCCTGGTCGTCACGATATGGCAGCCGTGAGAAAGGCCCTCGGTCACACTGAGGCCAATCTGCTCACGCCAGCGCCAGTGGGTTCGCGGCAGTGACACAAGCACCACGGCCTCGCGCAGGCACGCATGAATGTGTGCGCGGTTGGCGTCTCTGTGCTGGGAAATCGTTGGCGTCGCGGCCATGGCGGCGTCGAGCTGCGGCTGCAGAGACCCGCTGCCGCAGACGAGCAGGCGTGCAGAGGGCTGCAACCGCACCACCTCGTTCCAGATGGACAGCAAGGTGTCGAATCCCTTGCG
>JBIIDF010000328.1:0-3381 GCA_044238535.1 Vicinamibacterales bacterium | reverse complement strand
ATGGGGACTCCGGTTATTGCGGGGTCAATGTGACGCCGTACAACATCGTTCCGGCCCTGTTGCCCGGAACACATGTCATCAGCAGGAGTTCCCCGCCCCACATGGGGTCCGGCGGGGCCGTTCGAATGTTGATACTGAACTGCCCGTCACGAACACCGGTCCCTGGCGCAGGCGGTGTGTCCGAGAACAGGGCGCACTCGGGACCTGCGCCCGGGTGGGTGAAGGTGATCTGGCTGTTCTGGGGGCGCGTGCCCCCGATGCCTGGGCCGGACACCTCGATCACACCCGAGGGACGCGTGAGGCGCAGCGTGACCGTGACGAGACCGGACACTGCAGTGGACTGCGCCTCCACCCGCAATGTCCCGGAGGGTGTCGACGCGACTGTGGAGGTCATCGGATCGTGCAGATAGACTGACCCGCCCAGGACCACCGGCCTGAGCGGCGTCGATACGGCGTCGGCTGCAGGGAGCAGGGCCGTCGGTGCCGTTGGCGTGGGGCCGCACGCCGTGAGCGCGAGATGCGCGCAGAGGAGCAGGCAGAGTGTCAGCGGTGTCTGTGTCATGGGCGTCAAGGGTTAGAGAACGTTACGCGAAGACTCTGGACGTCAGGGCTGAGGCGGCTGACTGGGCACCCGCCAGGTGCCGGATGCGCCGGCGATCAACAGGTCTGGGCCGACGATGACGGGACCGCGGTTGAAGCCGAGGGCGGGATCGTGCGTCTGCCAGTGCAGCACGCCCGTCTCGGCATCAATGGCCGCGAGATAGCCGGTGAAGAACGGGGCGTAGAACGAACCGTGGCCCGGCACGAGCTCGTAGCCGCCTGACCCGAGCACACGGCCGTTGAACCGCCACACTTCGCGGCGGGTCTCGATGTCGACGCCCACCACCTGGCCACTGAACGACGTGATGCCGAGGATCTGCTTGTGCAGGGCGAGCGTTCGGTAGTCATGCTCGTGCTGGGGGTGCCGGGTGTTCGATGGATCGACCGCCGGAGGAATGGTCCACTGCAGGGCCCCTGTGGTGCGATCGAGGGCATACACCTCACCCGTCTGGCTGGCGACAAACACCAGATGGTCGGTGATGACGGCGTGCCCCGTCGCGGAGGTATCCCTGTCGGGCGCCCCGGGGTAGACGAACCTCCATTGTTCGCGGCCATCGGCCAGGTTGAGACTGACCACGCCCCCCCTCCACGGTGTACGTGTGATCGAATACGCCGCGATGACATCACTGCCGTCCACGACCGGGGGGCGCACGATGCTCTCGCGGTCGGTGACCACGGTCCGCAGCCAGCGCGTACGGCCGTCGGTGATGTGGACGGCTGCCACATGGCCAGAGCGTGAGCCCGCCAGCACGAGATCCCGGTCGATGGTCCCCATGTACTGGCCATAGCCTTCGCCCTCTGATGGGCGGAATGTCCAGTGGTGCCGCCCCGTGTCTGCGTCGAAGGCCGCAAGATCCCACTCCCCGGTGAGGACACGGGAGTGTGCGACGGCGAGACGATAGCCGTAGGTGTTGTCAGTCTCGCCGGTGGACTGCCGCCAGAGTTCCCGACCGTCGCTGAGGGCTCGCTTCACCAGGGTGTGGCCCGGCGACAGCGTATAGACGGCGGCCTCGTCGACAGCCGGCAGGCCTTCATTCTGGTCAGTGTGCATCCACACGGGCGTGCGTGCGGGATTCCACTGAGCCGAGGGGGGCGGTGGCCATCCCGACTGCGCGGTGGTGATGGACGACAGGCCGGTGGTGATTAGTGCCACGGCACACAGCCGCAGGATGGGGGTGGCGCCGAAGCGCCACCCCTTTCCCCCGCCAATGACCGGACAGGAGGCAGGCCCGGTCATGGTGTGCTGCTCCACCACAGGGTGACCCCGTGCTGGGAGACGACCCGGAGCGTGCCGGCATCGTCGAGTGACAGGTAGGCGTTGTCGTAGCCATGGCTGTCGGAGGCCCACACCGCCTGACCGTCAGCGGTGTAGAGCACCAGGTTGCCGTCGCCCTGCATGGTCACCATGCCGAGCGCCGTGCCCTCGGTGCCCGAGTGCCAGATGGCTCCGCGGTCGCTGTAGACCACGAGATTCCCGTCGAGCTGATACAGGAGGCGTGCGCTGCCTGAAGGCGACGACACCTGCTGCCCCGGGAAGAGTCGCTCGCCCGATCGCAGGGTGGAGGGAGGCAGGGGACCTCCGGGTGGGACGGAGCTTCCCGAGCGTGTGCGCAGCCCCACGTGTTCGACGAGTGCCCGCCGGATGTCGGGTTCGCCGTCGACGGTCTGCCGGACGTGTGCGGCCCCGTTGCCGGCAATGGTGATGCCCCCGGGCATGAACTGCGACGGCGTGGCAACGACGCCATCAGATGGTTCGGCGCAGGAGGCGTTGTAGGTGGAGACATGGCACCACATGGAGTTCAGGGAATACAGGTAGAGGGCTGCCGTCTGCAGGTTCTGCCGGATCACGAGGTTCGAGAATGTGGTTGGCGGTACCACACTCGCCCAGCCCGCGAATGTCAGGGCCAGCGCGGGCACGGCGTCCCTGTAGGCGTTGACCAGGTCGGGGTTGCCCGCGACGGCCGGCCCGGCGACGGCCGCGGCCGGATGTGCGTAGGCAATGCCGATGCGCCGGCCGATCCGCTGGCGCTCCTGCGCGATCGTGTCGGGATGATTGAGGTGCGTGATGTAGCCGGACCCGGTGGCCATCTGGGTGTAGACCGGAGCCTGGTGGAATTGCGCTCCCGCGTTCCAGAGGGCCTGGTGCACGAGGCCCGCCACCGCATAGCCCACATCCACTTGCCCCTGCACCGGGCCGATCATCGGGCCGAATGAGGTGTACGGCAGCTGGTTGATGAGACTCGTGAGGCTCCCGACGAACATGCTGGTCTGATACAGCATCCAGTTGACGGCATTGGGTCGCGCAATGTCGGCTCCGTGGTGTGGCGTCCCCAGTGTGATCAGCGCCTGCAGCGGTCGGTGCTTCGACCACTCGCGTGCGACGATGCCGCCGCTGCTGTGCGCCACAACCACGGTCTGCTGCGGCAGATTGCCCAGACGGGCCTGGAGGTCGCGGGCCTGCGTGTCGTAGGACGAGGTCCACAGCAGGTCTGGCTGATACGGCATCAGTTGGAGGGCATGGCGCAGTGTCGCGGCCGAATGGTTCCAGGTCTGCCCTGACGCCTGAACCCCGTGGAGAAACACCACCGGGGTGTCCTGGGCCACGGCAGCGGATGGCGCGAGCAGGATGGCAGCGACCGCGGTCAGGCCGACGAGCCGCGCGCACGATGGGATGACGCGGGCCGTCACCGCGCACCTCCGCCGACGGGAGTGTGCACGGTCGTGACGACCGAGCGCATCGGGGCCTGCGGATTGACGGTGCGGTCGACCTCGCCCACCTCG
>JBIIDF010000329.1:0-3381 GCA_044238535.1 Vicinamibacterales bacterium | reverse complement strand
AATGCCCCCCAGGCCGATGTCAAAGTCACCTCGCAGGGCCGACTGGTCGAGCGACATGAAGGCGACCTGGACAAACCGCGGCGGCCGTCCGAGCTCGCGCGCAATCAGCTCGGCGATCTCCACATCGAAGCCAACCATCCGCGAGGGATCGCGGGGGTCCGCTTCGACCAGCGGTGCCCCGCCTTCCGCATCGGCGCCCCACCGCAGCGGGGGCTGCGCCGACACCGTGTCGGCCGCCAGCAGCAGCACCACTACCGCGACGAGCAGGCGCCCGGTCATCGATGCATCAGTCGAGGGCGTCGCGGTCGCGCACGCCCAGCAGGTAAAGGATCCCATCGAGCCCGAGGGTCGACAGCGACTGACGCGCACTCGCCCGCACCACCGGCTTCGCCCGGAAGGCAATGCCCAGCCCTGCCAGCCGCAGCATGGGCAAGTCGTTCGCGCCGTCACCCACGGCAATAACCTGTTCCATGCTCAGGTGTTCGGCTCGGGCGATGGCCTCCAGGTGTTCTGCCTTCCGTGCCCCGTCGACGATATCGCCGCGCACCTGCCCGGTGACGACACCGTCGGCCACGTCAAGCTCGTTCGCGTGAAGGTAGTCGATGCCCAGCCGTCGCTGCAGGGCCTCACCCATAAATGTGAAGCCGCCGGAGAGAATCGCGGTCTTGTATCCAAGGCGTCGCAGTGTCGCCACCAGCCGTTCGGCCCCGTCCATCAGCGGCACCTGATCGATGAGCTGCTGCAGCTGCGACACAGGGAGCCCCTTGAGCAGGCTCACGCGGTGGCGGAAGCTCTGCTGGAAGTCGAGTTCGCCGCGCATCGCGGCCTCGGTGATGGCCGCGACCTGCACGCCCACGCCGGCCAGCCGTGCCAGTTCATCAATAACCTCGGTGCGAATCAGCGTCGAGTCCATGTCGAACGCGACCAGCCGACGATTGCGCCGGTAGACGTTGTCGTGCTGGAACGCGACGTCAATGTCCCACTCCCGCGTCAGGGCCATCAGGCCGGCGCGCAGGGCGTCTTCGCCGACCAGATCGCCACTCACGGCCAGCTCGACGCAGGTGCGCGCCTGGCGGTCGCCATCGAGGGGCACACGCCCCGAGAGCCGGTCGATGCGATCGATGTTCAGGCCGGCCTGCGAGATCAGCCCACTCGCGGCGGCCAGCGGGGCCGCGTCGAGCGACGGCCCGAGCAGGCTCACCAGAAACCGCTGTTTGGTCTGCGCGCGCACCCACGCGTCGTATTCGTCGGCGGTGATCGCGCGGAAGTGAATGCGCACGCCGAGAGCGTGCGCCTTCAGCAGCAGCTCGGTCATGAGCGACGAGCTCTTCATCGCATCGGTCAGCTCCACGAGCAACCCGAGCGCAAGCGCATCGTGGATGACGGCCTGCCCGATGTCGAGAATGCGGGCATCGAAGCGCCCGAGAATCGTCGCCAATGCGTGGGTCACCCCCGGAGCATCGTGCCCGGTGATGTCGATGTGCAGAACGCGAGTGTGGGCGAGCGAGGGCATCAGAGACGGACGGAATTATCGCTCAGAACCGACCGCGACTCACCGCTCGTCCCCGATCACGCGTGCCCCTGTCATGAAGCGCCGATAGTTGGTGTAATCGATCGACGTGCGCAGGCGGGGCTGCCCGGAGCCACGCGTGATCCGCAAGGCCGTCGAACGTACCGGCAGCAGCAGGATTTCATCAGGTTCGCTGAATCGCACCGGCTTGAATCTGATCGAGATGTCGTGGCGTTCGAGCGTCCACCGCAGGTCTCCACCCGCGCGTGCGGCTGCCCGCTTCGGGAGAGGAATATCGACGAGGCCGACCAGGGCCTGGTCGAGTCTCAGCACCTGAAATGTCTCGACATCGATCCAGAGGCGCCCTCGCGTGCCGCCCTCGACATTGAAACTGATGCAGTCATCTTTTCCGGGAATCTCCTCGACCGACACCGACATCGGGGTCGTCACGCGATACTGCACCACGTGAGCCCAACGCCCCTCGATGCGCTCGGGTTTGACAGGAGTGAAGATGTACTCGCGCTGCTGATCGGGCAGCAGCATCGACAGCGGCTGGGTTTCCGATTCATTCTGCTCGGGGTCCGTGCAGTCGTTCCGGTCGTGGCGCCGTGGCGGATGGCCGTTCACCTTCATCACCGTTCGCAGCGTCCGGGCTTCCACGGGACGCCGCGCCAGGTCATCGGGGTCCCACGACAGCCGCAGTTCCGACTCGACGGTGCGGCCGAGGCTGGCCGACGTCAGCCCCGTGTCGAGCGGTTGCAGGCGCACGGTCTCGAGACACACCAGACTCTGGGCGCGGGCGAAGAACTGCCGGACCTGCTCGCCCACTTTGGTAAGGACCTCCCCGAGTGCCTCCCGGGTCAGGGGCGCAGGACGGACCGGTTGCGCCGTGGCCACGGGCCCCGCGAGGAGCAGGAGCCCCATGCTCAACAACACCGTCAGACGACGCGCGCACGCCCCCGGCATGGGGCGGATTATATGCAGCCGCCCGCGTGCATGCTACACTTTGGTGTTTCCACCCTCTGCGTCCCCGTCGTCCAGAGGCCCAGGACGTGGCCCTTTCAAGGCTAAAACACGGGTTCGAATCCCGTCGGGGACGCCATCTCTCTTCACTGGACGCTTCGACGAGCGCCGTATCCCGGCCTCCGGGACGTACGCATGGACGCTCCGCACGATCTCGTCGCCCTGTTCGGTGACCAACTGGCCGCCAGCGGCCTGGTCGCCGGAGAGCACTGCCTGGCCATCACCGACACCGCATGGGATCCCCGATGTGCGGCGGCCTGCGAGGCGGCCGCGCGTGCCCTCGGCGCGAGCGTGGTGGTCCGCCGGTTCGAGGGCACCCGCCCGCCGGATGCCACGGCCCTGGCCTCAGCGGCCGACGCCGAACTCGTGGTCTACATGACCGGGTGGCCCCTGCACTATCGGCCTGAAATCGGCAGTGCCCTCGCCGCCGGCACACGTGTACTCGCCGTGATGCAGCCCCCGGCCGTGCTGGCGCGCCTGCCCTTCCATGCCGACCTCCGGCGGCGCGTGACAGCAGGCGCCCAGCGACTCGAGCCTGCGTCGGAGATTCGGATACGTTCGGCGGCGGGTACCGATCTGGTCATGGACAAGACCGGACGGCGCGCGCTGGCGCATTTCGGAGCGGCCAACCGACCCGGGTGTCTCGACTTCTGGACCGCAGGTATGGTGCAGGCCGCGCAACGTGAAGGCACGACCGAGGGTCGATTGGTGCTGGATGTCGGAGATTGCTGCTTCCGTCTGGGTCTCTTCATGCGGCACCCTGTGACCATCATCTTCGAGCGCGGACGCGCCGTGGGTATCGAGGGCGGCAACGAGGCCCGGCGGATTCGTGAGGCCCTGGCATCGGG
>JBIIDF010000327.1:0-3391 GCA_044238535.1 Vicinamibacterales bacterium | reverse complement strand
GCGCGGCCCGCGATTCGGCCGTGCGGGCATAAGCCAGCTCTGTCTCGCTGCGGCGGCGTCCGGCGAGGGCCGTGAAGTAAGCCGCCCAGGCGTCGTGCACGACGTGGCTGTGCAGGTGTGCAAGCACCGTACCGGCCGCCACCCGATCGCCCACCTGCACGGGCACCTCATCAACTACGCCTTCGACGCGCGCGCCGATGCGCGCGACACGCCGCTCATCAAAGGTGACCACGCCCGGAGCCGTGAGCGGTTCGCTGCGCTCGACGAGTCGCACGGCCGCCGCGGTGATGCCAGCGGCTGAGGCATCCGCGTCGGTGACCTCGACCGAGGTGCGCGGCGTGCTGGCGGCTGGTGTCTCCGCCGGGGGGGCGGTCGTGCCTCCGCAGGCGGCGGTGAACCCTGACAGCGTCAGGGCCAGAGCAAGGCGGGACATCGGGTGCGTCATGGCAGCGGTTCCTCTCCAGCCGACAGCCGGGCCTCGATGGCGGCGGCGAGGGCATCGATCTCCACATCGAGCGCCACCAGTCGAGCGTCGGTGTAGATACGTTCGGCATCGACCAGCCGCATCACATCAAGACTCCCGGCAGCGAAGGCGGCCCGTGCCGCATCGCGGGCCGCAAGCGCCGGCGCCACGAGCGTGGCCTGCAACTCGCGGGCATGGGCCAGCAGCCGCTCGGCCACCAGCCTCGTGGCCGTGATGTCCCCGCGGGCCCGGCGCTCAGTGGCGGCCAGCTCCTGCTGGGCACTGGTGACGGCTCCCAGGGCCAGCGTTCGCGCGGCCTGGTTGCGGTTGAACAGGGGCAGCGGCAGCGTGAGGGTCATGAGGGCCGTGTTGTGTCCGGCCGTCCGCTTGTAGCCAGCATTGACCGCCGGATCCGGGAGGCGGCGTGCGTCTTCCAGGAGCGCAGACTGACGGGCCGCGTCGACCCCGTGCCGTGCCGCCAGCACATCGGGTCGATGTTCGAGGGCCATGTCGACGGGAGTGGTCGGCAGCGCCGGGATGGGCGGCGCTGCGAGCGCCTCGAGGCCGACTTCGGCCCCGGTGCGTGCCGACAGCAGCGACAGCGCGCGCCGGGCCGTGATGCTGCTGCGGGTGGCCTCGACGGTGGCCCGCGCCAGTTCCGTGCGCATCCGCAGCAGTTCGGCCTCGGCGGTGATCCCGGCCGTCACGCGCCGGTCGAGGATACGCACCGCTTCGGCAAGGTCGATGCGCTGGGATTCGTGCGTGGTGCTGCGGTCGCGATGGCGCACCGCGTCGAGATACTCGGTGATGACCTGGCGCTGCACCGCCAGCCAGATCAGGGGCTGCGATGCCTCCTCGGCCGCCCGCCCTGCGTCGGCCAGCCGCTGGCGTGCGGCGCGTTTGCCGCCCAGTTCCAGCACCTGCGTCACTTCGGCGAAGACGTCGAGCGGCAGGGTGGTGCGCGACACGCCGGACAGCATGTTTTCTGCGCGGAACTCGGCCGTCGGGTTGAGCCAGCGCCCGGCCTCAGGTGCGGCCATGCGTGCCGCGTCAATCCGCGCCTGACTGGCGACCAGTTCGGGGGCCTCACGGCGCGCACGCTGCAGTGCCTCGGCCAGCGTCAAGGTCGCAGGAGCCGGCTGCGCGCTGGCACCGGATGGCGCCGCCCACAGAGGCACCGTGGCCAGCAAGACGAGGAAGCCGTGTCGGACAGTCATGGCACCGAGGTTGTACCACGGCGGCATGAGACTACCGTGAGAATCTGCACAACGACCGGCGACCATCGTGCCGGGCGTGGAATTCGGGCACACTAGTCTCGTGCGAGGCATCGGCGTACAACTCGTGCGTGGGGTCGCGGCCCTCGCGATGCTCTGCGTGTGGTGGCCGTCGACCGCTGCCGGTCAGGACGTGCGCACCATCCTGGAGCCGTGGGAGCCCTCTCCCGTGGAGCGGTCGACCCGCGTGACACGTTCCGGACCGGACGCCACCGCTGATGGCGAGCGGCGACGCGTGCGTTTCGACCGCCTCGCCGACGTCATGGCGCTGGCGCGTCGCGGAATCGCGACCCGACTCGCATTGCCCCTCCGGGACACGTGGACTGTCGAGGCTGAGTATGAGCGCGCGGAATTCGCCGCCGACGGTTTCTCGACCTGGGCCGGCCACGTCGCCGGCGACCCGTTGAGCCACGTGGCCCTGACGTGGCGAGACGACGTCCTCACGGGCGTCGTGCAGACGCAGGACCGGCTGCTTCGGGTGTCCGGAAGCGGCGGTGTCGTGGAGGTCATCGAGGTCGACCTCGCCAGCCTGCCGGATGAAGGACCGTCCCAGCGACGGGTGCGTGATGGCATCCTCGCCCGCCCAGAGGCGGCAGAGGCCCTCACCGCCGCCGAGACGGCACCCGACGGCGACACGGACCCGGTCGTCGACATCCTCGTGCTCTACACGGCAGAGGCACGCGCGGCCGCAGGGGGGACAAGCCAGATCAGTGCCGAGATCGCCCAGGCCATTGCCATCTCGAACACGGCCTATACCAGGAGCGGAATGTCAGGCCGCCTGAGGCTCGCCGGTGCGGTGGAAACCGGCTACGTGCAGAGCACGCAGTCGATGACCAGTGATCTGGACTGGCTCACGGATGCCTCCGCGGTTCGGGAGATGCGTGATGCCACCGGGGCCGACCTGGTGCATCTGCTGGTGGCCAACATCGCGGACGTCTGCGGCGTCGCCTGGGTGGGACCGGATGAATCCCTGGCGTTCGGGGTCACCGCGCGGACCTGCCTGCCTGGCTATACGTTCACGCATGAAGTGGGTCACAACTTCGGGAACGAGCACTCGCTGGAGGACCCCCTCTCCGGCTGGAACTACCGCCCGTACAGCTTCGGCTACAAGCAATGCGGGGCCATCCCCCGATTCAGCACCGTGATGGCCTATCGCTGTGCGTCCGGGGGAGGCGCGACCCGCATTCTCAACCTGTCGAACCCCGAGGTTACATACGACAACGGATTCCTGACGGGCACGTCCGTGCAGAACAACGCCCGTTCCCAGCAGGAAGCGTTTCCTGTCGTGGCGCGCTTCCGTCCCAGTGCCATCAACCGTCCGCCGTCTGCGCCTCGAGGCGTCGTGCCGATGGTGTCCGGTCACACGCTGACCCTTCGGTGGGAGGCTCCCTTGCGCCCGGCTGGCGACGCGTCGGCGCAGTTGCTGGACTACGTCATCGCCGCCGGCACGGCACCGGGACGGGCCGATCTGTATCTCGGGTCGGTGGGACTGCTGACGGAGGTGTCGGCGCAGGTTCCGGATGGCACCTACTTCCTCAGTGTGTACGGGAGGAATGCGTGGGGTGACGGAGAACGGAGCGCTGAGGTCTCCGCGAGGGTCGGCGGTGCGCCTGGTCGTCCCGCATCGCTCGCCGCGGTGGTGGAGGGAGGACGG
>JBIIDF010000326.1:0-3408 GCA_044238535.1 Vicinamibacterales bacterium | reverse complement strand
GGGGCGATCTCGACAGGGATTCCGCCGACCTGTTCAACTGAGGCCACGTAGTCGGTCATCACCGACGCGCGACAGATGGCAATGCGTGGCCGCGCCACGGTGTTCACATGCGCCCAGGCACCGAGATGCCCATGAGGTCGAGGACGCGAGTCAATTGCCGGCGATAGTAGACGACCGCCGCCGCTCGCCACCGTCGCACATCCTCCCGCTCCTCATTGACGATAGGGGCCTTGTGATAGAAACCGTTGAACTGCTGGGCGAGGCCGAAGCCGTATTTGGCGAGGACCGAAAACTCGAGTGACCGTACGACCTGCTCCACGATGTCATCGAGGCGCGAGGCTTCAAGCACCAGGGCCCACAACTCGTGGTCGCCATCCGCGCCGGCGAGTGCGTCGGTTGGCAGATCGGGCAGCGAGGCGAGCAGTGACGCTTCGGTGACTCCCGTGCGGTCCTGCAGCTTCTGGAAGATGTTGTTGGCCCGGACCACGGCGTACTGCAGATACGGGCCGCTCTCACCCTCGAAGCTCAGGGCCTCGTCGATGTCGAATGCGATGACCTTGGTGCGTGAGAACTTGACGAGGAAATAGCGCACAGCGGCAATGCCGATGGCCTCGGCCACCTGTTGTCGCTCGGCAGCAGGCAGGTCAGGCTGTCGCCGCGCCACTTCGAGGTCGGCCTTGTCAATCACGCGGTCCAGCAGGTCATCGGCCTTGACGCCGAGCCCCTTGCGACCGGACACCTCGACAAACGGCTTCTTCGCGGCCTCGGAGTCGGGCGGAGGCGCAAAGCCCAGTTCCCGGGCAGTCGCGTGCGACAGTGCCACCATCTCGTAGGAGAAGTGCGTCAGGCGCGCAGATTCGTCCGGATGCCCGACGGCGATGAGTGCCTGCTTCAGCAGCTTCTGCAGATACGACTGTCTGACGTCAATGACGTTGTAGGTGGCGGCGGCGGCGCCGAATGCCGGATGCGTCGACTCCGACACGTGAGGATCGCTCGTCGTGGCAAACAGGGGAGCGCCGTCGATGCGGGTCGCAAATGTGCGGTACTGAAAATCGCGGCCCAGAATGCCCGACTTCCAGAACTGGTAGGCCATGTCCTTACCGACGTAGGTGACGGTGCCGTTCGAGCGGACGATCACCTTCTCGCGCTGCTCGGGATCGTCCTCCGCGGCGGTCTCCTCCGCTCCCAGGGCCTCGTCGATGGGCATGACCCAGCAGCCGGCGAGGCGGCCCTCCTGCTGGAGAAACACCGCACGGCGTTCCTGCAGGACCTCGAAGGCGCGTGCCCAGAACTTCAGGCGCAGAATATCGCCCTCCCAGGTCAGCAGGTCATAGTCAATCCCGAGCCGCGCCATGGTTCGGAGGTGGCACCGGACAATACGGTCGGCAATGAAGGCTGCCATCGGGGCCGCCGGCGCCTCTCCGTGTTCGATGGCATGAAGGGTGGCCGCCCGTATGGCGAGACGCTCGCGGTCGCCGTCGTACCACTCGGTGACCCGCGCATAGAGGTCCCAGCAGAAATAGTCGAAGCGCGTCGAATCCGCGATGCGCCGCACATCGTCGAGCGACAGGCCTTCGAGGTGCTGGAACCCCACCACGACGTCGGCCACCTGGACGCCGGTGTCGTCGATATAGTTCTGCACTTCGACGGGCGTGCCCCGGAAGCGGAGGACGCGTACGAGGGTGTCGCCCAGCGCGGAGTTCCGCAGGTGCCCGATGTGGGCGGCCTTGTTCGGATTGATCGCCGTGTGTTCGACAATCGTCTTCCCCTCGGCGACGATGCGTCCAGGGACGGGTCCGCGGAGTCCGAGGCGTGCCTGCAGGAACTCGGCACGGTCGAGGAAGACGTTGAGGTAGCCGTTTGGCGCCGCTTCCACACGGCTGACACCCGGAAGCGTGCCGAGGTGCTGGGCCAGGTCGCGGGCAATGGCTCCCGGCGCCTGTCGCAGGCGTCGCGCCAGTTCGAAGGCGACCGGTGTGCCGAGGTCGCCAAGCGTCCGATTGGGAGGGGTCTCGATCGCGATGGCGATGGCGTCGCTGTCGGCCAGCGCATAGACATCGGAGAGAACGGTGCGGATGCGGTGCTTGAGGGCGTCGTGCAGCGGCAGAATCATGGGTGTCGGGTTCGTTGACTCGCCCCGGGGCGTGCGGTACGCTCTCCGGCCGGGCAGCCTGCGGGAACGTCTTCCGCGACGCGCCCTCGGCATTCTACCGTGTTCCCAGAACCATGACGTCGGTTGCCCCATCCCCACTGCTGCCAGCCATGCGCCCCAGGGGACTCGCTGCGCTGACGCTGCTCGCCGTGCTCGGGATGCACGGCTCCGCGGCCTCGCAATCGTTTGTGACGCCGGCGGAGGGGGAGGGCCCCGTCCTGGTGTTGCCGTTCGAGCCGCTGCCGGGGACTCGGGAGGGAGGCTGGCTGCGGGAGGGCGTGGCGTTGCTACTGGCGAGTGCGCTGGAAGCGCGGGGCGCCGATGTGTTCGACCGGGAGACGCGGGTGGACGCCTTCGAGCGGCTGGAGTTGCCCTCGCAGGTCCCGGCGTCACGGGCATCAGCGCTCCGGCTGGGCGCGGCACTCGGCGCGGGCACTGTTGTCGTGGGACAGTTCGCGCTGCGCGGAACGACCCTGGACATTCGCGCCAGAGTCCTCACGCTGTCGCCCCCGGGGCTGTCGGCCGAGTGGTCCGAGACACGCCCCGTGGGCGGCCTGTTCGAGGCCGTGTCCAGTCTGGCCGCGTCCCTGAGGAATGCCGACGGTGCCGGCACGCCCTGGCGCGCACCGCCGTCAGTCGCGGCGTTTGCCGCGATGGTGCAAGGGTTGACGGCGGACAGCGTCGATGAGCAGGAGCGCTATCTGCAGGCGTCGCTGTCCCTGGCCCCCGACTATCCGGACGCCCGACTGGCGCTGTGGGCCCTGCTCCGCGACACCGGTCGCCATCGGGCCGCCCTTGCGGCGGCATCGGTCGTGGCTCAGGCGTCGCCCGCGTCCCGCCAGGCCCGCTATGCGTCGGCCCTGTCGCTGATTGACCTGAATCGACTCGACGAGGCCTTCCGGACGCTGCGGGACTTGCTCAGGCTGGAGCCCGCAGCCGCGGTCGCCAATGCCCTGGGGGTGGTGCAACTGCGTCGTACGCCGACGCCACAGACGGGCGAGCCCACCTACTATTTCAATCAGGCCGTCGAGTTGAATCCCGATGAGCCCGACCACTACTTCAACCTGGGCTACGCCTATTGGCGTGCGCGCGACGCCCAGGGCAGTGCCTACTGGATGCGCGAGGCCGTCCGGCGCAATCCCGCTGATGCGGAGGCGCATTGGGTGCTGGGAACAGCCCTCGTGCAACTGGGCGCCACCGTGGAAGGGCAGCGTGAACGGTATCTGGCCCGTCAACTGTCCGGCACCGATGAGCGC
>JBIIDF010000325.1:0-3414 GCA_044238535.1 Vicinamibacterales bacterium | reverse complement strand
AAGTCAAGCGAAAATAGGACCGCTGTCATCATGCTAGCAATGCGGAATCAACAAGTTGCGGGCACCCGACGACTTTCGCCCCGGCGCGGGGTGTCGTAACTGCCCCTCGCGTATTTGCGGGAAATCGCAGGAATTGCCTATTGTGTCGGGGCGCCCCTATGCCAAGCCCTCTCGGTCATGCGCTCGGCGGACTCACGGTCGGTCTGCTGGCGCTCCCGCGCCACCCGCGCGCGGCCGCCCCGTGGTTGACGCCCCTGGTCGTAGCCTGCGCGGCGGCGGCGATGGCCCCGGATCTGGATTTCCTGTGGGACCGGCACAGCATGGAAACGCACAGCATCGGCGCCGCCCTGATCGCCGGCGCGGTGGCTGGCGCGGCGACCCGTCAGTGGCGCTGGGCGCTGGCGATCACGCTGGCCTGGGCCACGCATCCGCTCTTCGACTGGCTGGGGTCAGACGACGGCCCGCCCCTCGGTGTCGTGGCCCTGTGGCCGTGGTCGCACGAGTATTACTTCGGCTACCTCTTCGTCTTCGATTCGATCGGGCGGAACCTGCGCGATCCGAACTTCTGGCCGTCGAACGTGCGGGCGGTCGTCAAGGAGGTCGTGTGTCTGGGCCCGGGCGTGGCGTGGCTGCTCTGGTGGTACATACGCCCGCCCGGGCCGCGTCGGCGCTAGAGCCGTTCGATGGCGAGAGCGACGCCGTTGCCGCCGCCCAGGCACAGTGTGGCCACGCCCCGTCGGGCGCCGCGCGCGCCGAGGGCGTAGATGAGCGTGGTCAGCACACGGGCTCCTGAGGCCCCAATCGCATGCCCCAGGGCCACAGCCCCACCATTCACGTTGACCCGAGCCGGGTCGACACCCAGCTCACGCGTGACGGCCACCGCCTGCACCGCGAAGGCTTCGTTCAGCTCGAGCAGGTCCACGTCGTTCAGCGTCCAGCCGGCCTTCCGCAGCACGGCCCGGGTGGCTTCCACCGGCGTCATCAGCAGCATCTTCGGCTCGATCCCGCTGGTGGCCTGGGCCACGATGCGGGCCAGCGGTGTCAGGCCCAGGGCACTGGCGCGGCTGGCACTCATCACGACCAGGGCCGCCGCGCCGTCGTTCACCGGAGGGGCGTTGCCGGCCGTGACGGTCCCGTCCTTCCGGAAGGCGGGCTTCAGGGCCCGCAGCGACTCGGCACTGGTGTCGGGCCTGACCGACTCGTCGTGTCCGAACAGTAGCGGGTCGCCCTTCCGCTGGGGAATCGGCACGGGCAGCAGCTCTGCCGCAAACGCCCCGCTGGCCTGGGCCGCTGCCGCCTTGCGGTGGCTGTCGGCCGCGTACTGGTCCTGTTCGTCGCGCGTCACCGTGTAGGCATCCGCCACGGTCTCACCGGCGTTGCCCATGTGCCAGTTTTCGAAGGCACACCACAAGCCGTCGTGAATCATCGAGTCGACGACGGTCCCGTTGCCCATGCGCAGGCCCTCGCGCACGCGGGGCAGCAGATACGGGGCGTTGCTCATCGACTCCATGCCGCCGGCCACCGCAATCTCGATGTCGCCGGTCTGGATGCCCTGATGGGCCAGCATCACGGCCTTGAGGCCCGACCCACAGACCTTGTTGATGGTGAGCGCCGCGACGCGCGGGCTGAGGCCTCCGTTCAGGGCGGCCTGGCGCGCCGGCGCCTGACCGGTACCCCCCGAGACGACGTTACCCATGATGCACTCGTCCACCAGGGACGGGTCGACTCCGGCCCGGCGGACGGCCTCGCGCACGACCATCGCCCCGAGCTGCGGGGCCGTGAAATCCTTGAGGGTGCCGAGGAACTTGCCGGTCGGCACACGCACCGCACTGACGATGACGGCTTCAGTCATGATGATGAATCTCCACACGCTGGATGACGTCGGGGCCGAGAAACGCCTCGAGCCGCGACCGGATGAGTCCGAGTGACCGTTCCACCTCACGCGTCCAGGCGGGGGTCTCGGCGGTCACCTGAAGGAGGCCGTCGGGACGCAGCCGCACGCTGGTGGCGCGCGCCATGACGGCACCCACGGCGGTGCGCCAGGCGAAGCTCACTTTTTCGTCACAGAGCGGCGCCGGCCGGATGACCGACGCGATCAGCCCCTGGGCGACACGCTGGGCGGGAACCATCAACTGAGGATAGCATCGGGTGGATGGTGATTCTGGCCTCAGCCTCTCCGCGTCGCGCACAGTTACTGACGGCGGCCGGCATTCCGTTTGAGGCCTGCGTGCGGCCGGTCGACGAGTCGCCACGTGAGGGTGAGCCGGCCGCGGCCTATGTTGCCCGGCTGGCTGCCGAGAAGGCCCAGGCCGTGGCCGCTGCGCGTGCCGGCGATGGGCGACCGGTGCTCGGGGCCGACACGACCGTCGTCGTGGATGAGGAGATTCTTGGCAAGCCTGCCGACGAGGCCGAGGCGGCGCGGATGCTGGCCCGGTTGCAGGGGCGCGACCACGACGTGCTGACCGGTGTGGCCCTCCTCAGCCCGCAGGCCCCCCCGCGTGTCGCCGTGGAGCGGACGAGGGTCACGGTGCAGCCCATGACGGCCGATGAGATTGCGGCCTACCTGGCCACGGGCGAGTGGCGTGACAAGGCCGGGGCCTACGGCATCCAGGGCGCCATGGCCCGGCACATCCAGGGCATCTCGGGGTCGTACACCACCGTGGTCGGGCTACCTGTGGCGCTGGTATGCCGGTGGGTGTTGGGATATTCTGAGCAGGAGAGGTAAAGGCGGTTTACTCATATGTCGCACAAAGCCATCAAGGTGGGTCTGACCAGTCTGGTGCTGTCGCTGGCCTTCGGCGGTCTGTTGTATTCGACCATGGGCGAAGCGACCGAGTATTACAAGCACGTCGATGAAGTCATGACGCAGCCCGGCGACTGGTATGGCAAGAAGCTCCAGCTGCACGGGTACATCGTTCAGGATTCGATTCTCAAGCGGAAGAACAGCCTCGACTACAAGTTCAAGGTGCACAGCAACGGGCACATCGTCGAAGCCACCTACACCGGCGTGGTCCCCGATACCTTCAAAAACGATGCGGAAGTGGTGCTGAAGGGCACCCTTTCCTCCGAAGGGTTTGCGGTCTCCCCCAACGGGGTGATGGCCAAGTGCCCCTCCAAGTACGAAGCCAAACCCGGCGCGCCCACGTCATAGGCGCGGTGCCGGTCTGCGCGGGCGGCGCCTGCACGGTGCCCGCCTGCGTCCCTCGTTTCTGACGTCAGTCGCACGGTCCTCCTATGGCTGCACTCGGTTCCTACCTCCTGTTGTTCACATTCATGGTCGCGGCCTATGCGGCGGCGGCCTCCGTGGCCGGCGCGCGGCGGCGCAACAGTCGCCTGATTGAGAGCGGCATCGGCGCGTTCTATCTGGTGGCCGCGCTCATGACCGTGGCGAGCGGCGTCATCATCTATGCCTTC
>JBIIDF010000324.1:0-3423 GCA_044238535.1 Vicinamibacterales bacterium | reverse complement strand
CCGTCTTCCCCGCCAGTCGACAACTCTACGAGCAACTCGCAACGGGGCAGTCACCACACACGCTCTACATCGGATGCTCGGACTCGCGAGTCATTCCCAATGAACTGATGCAGGCTCCACCCGGTGACCTTTTCATCTGCCGGACGGCTGGCAACATCGTTCCTGCGTGGGGCGACAACGTGGGGGGCGTGGGCGCGACCATCGAATATGCCGTCGAGGTCTTGACGGTGAAGCACATTGTCATTGTCGGCCACTCGGACTGCGGTGCCATGAAGGCTCTGATCAATCCTGAAAAGGTGCAGCATCTTCGGGCGATCGCCGGCTGGATTCGCCACGCCGAGCGCGTGTCGGCGGTCGCGCGCGAAATGCATGGTGACCCGGATGATCCCGAATTCGTCAACCGCCTGATTGAGGAAAATGTCATCACGCAGTTGGACCATCTCGTGACGTATCCCTGTGTGGCGGCCAAGATGCGGAGCGGCAATCTGTTTGTCCACGGACTGGTCTTCGACATCAAGACCGGCACGTTCCGGATCCTCGATCGGGCGACCAACCATTTTCTGCCCTTGAAGGCTGCCCTCGAACAGCGAGCTGCCCACGTGCCCGTGCAGGTGTAGCGCCCGTCACCCCTCAGCCGTGCGCCGTGATACAAGGAGAGACATGGTCCGTCATGCGCATGTGCTGGCGGCGACGCTGTGCCTATGCACGGCAACCCTCGCTGCTGCCCAGACCCGTCCGGCGTCGTGCACCCTCACGGACCAGAATCTGTTCGTACGGTCGCAGCTGCTGAACCTGTATCTGTGGCGTATCCCGCTGGTGGTCGACCCGGCCCGATTCGACAGTCCGCAAGGCTATCTCGAGGCCGTGCGTCGCCTGCCGAACGACGCGCGCTTCAGTTATGTGACCAGCGCAGCCGCCAGCACGGCGTTTTACAGCGACAGTCAGTTCATCGGATTCGGGTTCTCATCGCGAGAAGAACCCGGAGCGATCATGATTCTTCAGGTATTTCCAGACAGTCCTGCGGCAGACGCGGGACTTGAGCGCGGGGCGCGGGTCGTGGACATTGACGGGCGGGCCGTGGCCGACCTCGCGGCGAGCGGCGACCTGGCCGCTGCGTGGGGCCCGTCGGTCGACGGGGTGAGCGTGTCGGTGGCGTTCCGCACCCCCGATGGTGGTACACGGCGAGCCACGATGGTGAAGCGTCCGGTCACCATCCCGACGGTGTCGCACACGGGTGTCTTCACGGCCGATAGCCGACGCGTCGGCTACTTGCACTTCAGAAATTTTGTCCGGCCATCAGTGGCGGCCCTGGACGAAGCCTTTGCCGGATTCGCCGAGGCTGGCATCGACGAACTCATTCTCGACCTGCGCTACAACGGCGGCGGGCTGGTCGATGTGGCCCAGCATCTCGGTGGCCTCATCGGCGGGTCGCTGACCCACGGGCAGGTGTTTGCCACGTCGGTTCACAATGCCAGCAACACGTCGCTCGACAAAACTCTGCGCTTCAACGCCACTGCGGGACTCAGCCTCTCGCGCCTCACGGTGATTGCGACGCAGGCGACGGCGTCTGCGAGCGAGCTCATCATCAATGGGTTGCGGCCCTTCATGCCGGTGGCCGTCATCGGCGATCGCACCTACGGCAAGCCGGTGGGACAGTACCTCATCGAATTCTGCGACAAGGTACTGGCCCCAGTGTCGTTCCGCATGGTGAACGCGAATGGCGATGGCGACTACTTCGATGGACTTGCCGTCACATGCACCGCGCCTGATGACCCCACCCGGCCTCTGGGCGATCCCCGCGAAGCATCGCTGGCCGAGGCGCTGCACTACGTGCGCACCGGCACCTGCCGCACGCCGGACACTCTCGCCACTGGAGCCTCTCACCCCCACGGCAATGCAGCGCCGTCTCCCGCGACCGGCTGGATGTCCCTTGTGAATGCGCACTGACGAAGGTGCGCTGGGCTACCTCTAGCCCTCGGGCTCGTCCCTTCCCGCCTCTGCCTCGCGCGTGCGCTCGCTTGCGGGCTGTGGCTCCGGCGCCTCCTCCGGATTGACCTCACGTTCCCACGTGAGGCAGTCCGCCAGATAGTCGAGCGCCTGCACGTCCGTCCGACACAACACCCACTCGAGGGGCGTGCGGGCACCGGCGTCCGCTGTCCGTGTCTGCATGGATGGAAACTGCCCCGCCTCGTCCGGTCGCGCCTCACGACACCAGAAATCGAGATGCCAGCGCGTGAATGTGCGCACCCGCGTCAACCCGAACTCATCATCCCCCCAGTGCGCGCGGGCGAGCGTGACATAGCGGCGATAGATCGCCAGCCGATCCTCGCCTGACAGATCCCGATACCCCATCTCCTTCTCGCGAAACACCCACGGCCGAATCAACGCGCCCCTGGCGGTCATCACCGCGTGACACTGCCCCCGAGCCATGGAGAGAGCCACATCGTGTCCATACAGGATGTCGCCATTGCCGATGACCGGGACGGGCACGGCCTCCGCAATGGCGGCAATGGCGTCCCAGTCGGCGGCCGTCCGATACCGGGCGCTTCGTGTGCGACCATGCACGACCAGCGCATCCGCCCCCGCTTCGACGATGGCCTGCGCCTGATCCCGGAAGTTTCTGTCCTCGTCGTTCCAGCCCAGCCGGATCTTCGCCGTGACGGGAATCGAGACGGTCGCCTTGATCGCAGCGACCAGTCGTCGCTGCCGCGCGGGCTGCCGACCCAGGGACGCGCCCAGGCCCTTATGCGTGAAGTAGTCGATGGGACACCCGCAGTTGAGGTCGATCAGGCGGGCGCCACGCGACTCGCACAGTGCCGCTGCCCAAGCCAGTTCCTCCGGGTTGGTGCCTGCCAGCTGCACACCGAAACACGGCTCGCCGTCAAACGGCCGAATCAGGGCGAACTCGCTCTTCCGCTTCTGCTTGAGGCGCCGGGCCACGGTCATCTCGCTCATCGTGACCTGTGCACCCAGCTCGACACACAGCCTCCGATACGGCAGATTCGAACCCTTGGTCATGGGACCCATCACGAGGGTTCCGTGCGGGAATGGTGGCGCAGTCATTCCTCCTGATGATACCGTCAGGCGCCATGCGCCAACGGCTGCAGGTGATCACATGTGCGGTGGGCCTCATCGCCGCGGCCATGCTGGACCTGCACGCGCAAGACGCCCAGACGCCAGCGATGCTGTGGACGGTGACGGACGGCGCGGGCTCAACGGCCTACCTTGTGGGTTCCATTCACGCGCTGACTCCTGACGTCTATCCACTGCCTCAGGCCATGGACCAGGCACTTCTGAATTCGAAGGTGCTGGTTGAGGAAATTCCTCTCGACGAAGCCTCCGAACCGGCACTGGCGATGCAGATGCTGTCGAAGGCCACGCTGCCTCAGGGCACCACGCTGCAGCGCCTGATCAGCCCTCAGC
>JBIIDF010000323.1:0-3425 GCA_044238535.1 Vicinamibacterales bacterium | reverse complement strand
GGACGGTGTGCGGCCCGCGATACGCGCGCAGGGCCTCCTCGACAACCGCACAGGTCCCGTCAGACGACCCGTCGTCTGACACCACAATCTCGAGGGGCGAGTAGGTCTGGGCGAGTGCCGACGCCAGCGCGCGGCCGACGACGTGTTCTCGGTTGTAGCAGAGCAACACCAGAGAGACGGGGACAGAGGCGTGGGACATGACCGGGACCGGAGGGACGCGCGCCTGCTCCGGGGCGAGCGGGCACCGTGCCGAGACCCATGGTACGCCAGGCGCGGGCGGTTCGGGACACGTGGACGATGGCCCAGACTCGGCGGCAGACCATTCCTGTGACTGATTCACTTTGTGTGAGTAACATCATGCACATCTCCAGACCATGCCGCCGGTCGCACGCAGCGCTACGGGATGGTCAGGATGGCGCCCGGGCATGTCGACATCCAGAGTCACGAAAATCATTCACTTCCACCTGGCCAAGACGGCGGGGACGTCCATGAATCGCTGGCTTGAGCTGCTTGCGCCGGCCGACCGGGTTTGCCCGGCGACCCATGAGCAGCAGTTCTCTCTGAGGCGTAGCGGCACACATCCGGAGACGGGTTCCGGCCTCGAGCTGGATGCTTCCTGGCTGGTCACCGAGTTCGGCCGCGAGGCACGGGCCTATTGGGACGTCATTCACGGGCACAGTCCGGACGTGATGGTGCGGCACCCGTTCGCATACCGCTTCGTCATCCTGCGTGAGCCCTCCAGCCGGCTGGTGTCCTTCCTCCGTGATTGGCGGCGGCTCAGTGCCAGCGAGATCACAGACACGCTGGTGGGCGACAGGCGCGATATGTATCGGTCTGCGCTGCACTGCGACGCGAACGGGTTTGTCATGGCCTATGCGGCCACACCGGCCTTCCGCAGGATGAGTCAGGCCTCCAGTCTGCGTCATGCAGCCCTGTGGGCATTCCGGGCGGGGGCAGGACACCCGCCAGGCTTGACTGCCCTCGACGTCGCCCGACGGGCGCTCGATGAGCTCTTCGACTACGTCGGTGTGTTCGAAGACCTCGCTGGCGCCGTCCGCCGCATCGCTCGCGACGTGGGCGCAGCACCGCCTGCCGAGGTGCCACAGGCCAATGCCGGCCATCGCGACCCAGCCCGTGACGTCCTGTCGCCCGAGGCCCTGGCTCTCCTGCAGGACGCGTGGGCCGACGATTACGCGCTGCATGCCCATGCGACGACGCTGGCACGTCGATTCGCCTCCGTGGCGTATGACGAGTCTGCGTTTGAGCAGGGCCCGCTCATGACCCGCCTCTCCCAGTTGACGCCCTACTACACCGGCTGGGGCCGCGGGTTCTCCCTGAACGACCAGCTCGTCGGGTCGGGGTTTCATGGCCGGGAGGCCCCGCACACGTCCGGTGCCCATGCGTGGACGGGCCCGGGACCGCGTTCGGTGCTGTATGCACCGGTGCCCGCCGACGAGCGGCTCGACGTGTTTGTGGACGTCGCGGGCTATGTCACACCCCAGGTGCAGACCACGCTGCGCATATGGATTGACGGGCGCGAGGTCCGCCTGGTCCGCCGCCCCGCGGCGGGGGTTGTCGAACGGATCTGGTGCCGTGTCTTCACCAGTCGGCCCTATGTGAAGGTCGAGATTCTCGTGGGCCGGGCCTACTCAGCAGACGAACTGGGGACGGGCCCGGATGACCTCCGGAAGATGGGGCTGGCTGTGAGCGGCTACGGCTATCGCGTGGTGCCATCCACGGACCAGGACATGGAGCCTGGTGGCGTGCTGGCGGAGGGCGTGAACGCGCCCGACGCCGCCACGCGCAGCCACGACCCCGACCACCACTGGGCACTTGCCTTCGCCCGCGACGCCGTTGGGGCGCATCGGACAGAAGACGAGGTGCTGGCGAGGCTGACCTTCGGCATCCACGACGGCCAGTTACAGAGCGCCGTGACCCGTGCAGGCCTGGAAGAGGCCTTCCGACGGGTGCTGTGCCGACCACCTGCGCAGGACTGGATCGACTTCTGGGTGGACCAGCCCCACAAGTCCCTCCGCCAGGTCTACCGGGACCTGATCGCCGGACAGGAATTCCGCTGGCGACGCCAGCGGTTGTCCTGAGTCCGGGCGATGCCCCGTCCCCAGCCGCAGTGGAGCCGTGGCCGAGCCCCATCGGACACCAGTCCACGCGAGGGCCCGATGGCTTTGGCCACTTATTCGCGAGCCGAGGCGGTCCGGGCGCCGAACGCGTCGACGACGCGGCCGACCATCGCCTGAAACAGCGCATCGTAGGCCGGTGGAAACCTGCGGGTCGATGGGACCTCGCCACGCGCGAGCCAGTCACACAGCGTACCGAATGACGGCAGATACGCCAGTCCGTACTCCGAACAGAGCACCCGTGCCTTGTCAATTCGCCCGTCTCTCCACGTCCCGACGTCGGTGGAAAGATCGGCGAAGACGCAGGGCGTGCCGACGGACGCGGCGAAAATCAGCGGGTGCAATCGTCCCACGCTGACCACCATGCGCGCCTGGGCAATCAGTTGCTTGACCCGTCGGGGATTCCACCAGTGCCGCTCACACGGCGTCGTCCCCACAGCGTCCAGATGGCCCAGGAACCGCTCGTCTTCCGGACAGAATGGCAGCAGGGCGACCTGATGGCCGGTGTCACGGAGGATTCGCAGCAGCCGACCGACATAATGCCGATAGGCCGGCAGGATGTGCTCCGGGGGAAACTCACGGAGGACGACCAGCGTCAGGCCGGAGGCGACATCCGGGCTGCGGTCGGAGATGAGCGCGCAGCTCCAGTCGGCCCCGCGGACAGCCGCCTCTGACCATGTGGCGAAGAAGTGGTGACTGTCCTCGGAGCGCGCGGCAATCAACGCCATGTCTGACAGCAGGCTGTGCAGCAGCCGCGGGTTGTGTCTGGCGGCCTCAGTGAAGGTCTCTCCTCCCTCGATGCCGCTCATGCAGACGGTTTTCCCCGCGGCCCGCGCTGCCAGCAGCTGGCCCCCGTTGAACCCCAACCGAAGATCGCCGCCACCGACATGGAGCCCCAGCACCTCATCCTCTCTCAGGGCATCCGTGTTGGCCTGGTGAATGATCGGGCACTGATTGTAGGGATACCAGTTCCAGAAGCCGTCATACGCTCCGCGTTCCTCGACGCTGATGGTCAGATCGAAGTGCGGGCTCAGGCGCTCGTATTGCACCTGAAGCATCGCCTCGTCGCCGACATTGCCCCGGCCAAAGAATCCGGACAGCACGATCCGGCCGCGACGGTCGGAACGCCGCGGCAGCCGCCTGGGGAATTTCGGCGCTCCGGGAACGGCCAGATACAGGCCCTGGGTGTGGCAGAGCCGGGTCGCCGCGATCTCGAAACCACACCGCCGGAGCAGCGTCGGAAACCCGACCGCGTCGTAGGTGTGGAACCAGCCTTCCTGGCGGCGAACC
>JBIIDF010000322.1:0-3444 GCA_044238535.1 Vicinamibacterales bacterium | reverse complement strand
CCGAGGGGAGCGAGTACGAGATCCTGAAGGCCGTGGATTTCGACCGGTACTCGTTCTCGGTCATCACGTGCGAGCATAACCACACGCCCAAACGCGACCGCATTCTGCAATTGCTGTCGGGTCACGGTTACGTCCGGAAGTTCGAGAACCTGTCGCGATTCGATGACTGGTATGTGAAAGCCTGATCGCTCGTGGCGCCGGGACCCAGGCGGGCGCGGTGCCACCACGCGGGAGAGTGTCCATGATCACGCGCCTCATCAGGCAACTGGTGGCACGAGGCGGCTATGAGATCCGGCGTGCAGAGACCCGACGATACGGAAATCCCGTGCGGCTGGAGAAAGCCCGCTCCACGATCGAGCGCTTTCGCGAAGTGATCTCCGATCCCCTGAATCTGCTGATTGCGCGCGTCCCGCAGGCCGGCTTCGTCGACGCAGCGGGGTGTGTGGTGCTGCATAACGGCCACAGGGTGCCGGTCAGCGGACCGGGGGCGTACTATGGAGAGTTCAGCGAGTTGCTGGTGCTCAATCGCGGCGTGCACGAGCCGCTCGAGGAGTACTGCTTTCAGACCCTGCTGTCCCGCCTGCAGACCCCTGAGCCCGTCATGATCGAGCTCGGAGCGTATTGGGCCCATTACTCGATGTGGCTGCAGCAGCGGTTCCCCGGCGCTCGCTGCGTCATGGTGGAGCCGAGCGCGGCGAACCTGCAGTGCGGCAGGAACAACTTCGCGCGGCACGGGTATCAGGGAGAGTTCATCCAGGCGTTCGTTGGAGCCACGGCGTTCCAGATTGACCGATGGCGTGCCGAGCGAGCCATCGGTCACCTGGATATTCTGCATGCCGACATTCAGGGGTACGAGGGGGAGATGCTCGACGGCGCCGAAGGGACGCTGTCCAGGGCGCAGGCAGACTACGTGTTCATCTCCACCCACAGCGAGACCCTGCATCAGGCGGTCGTCGAGCGGCTGGGCCGATGGTCGTACCGTGTCGAGGTCTCGTCGGGGGTCGATACCCACACGACGAGCTGGGACGGATTCGTCCTGGCCAGTTCGCCGCATGTTGCTCCGTTGTTGAGGCCGTTCACCCCTCTGGGAAGACTCGAGATCGTCCAGGCGTCGCCGGTCGAATTGCTCCAGTCACTGAACGCCGCCGCGTCGTGGCCCGCGACCTGAGGACGGTCCACCGGGCACGGGATCCGCGCAGGCGATGCGCTGTGCCGGTGAGGTGGAACAGGGCCGGCCCTCGCCCTCCTGCCGGCCCTCCTTCAGGGCCGCGGTTTCACCGCCGACTGCGTGCGCGTGTCAGGCGTGACGGGCGGCCGCACGGAACGCCCGACGGCGTCAGTGTCGAGGACGCGCCAGCCCGCCTGCATGTCGAGGCCTGGTCCCGCTTACGGTACGGTCACCGACCGCGTGCCAGTGCCTGGGCTGGTGCCACACGCGTTCTGGGCCGCGACCGTAAAGTGGTAGGTGCCCGGCGGGGCCGGGCTACTGAGCGTCCGGCCGGTGACGGGCACGACCCGCGAGAACGCTCCGCCGACGCGCAGCTCGTAGTTCGTGGGTGCGGTGCCTGCGGCAGGGGCGTTCCACCGAATTGTGACGACGTTGCCAACCCGGTAGGCTTCCAGATCCTGGGGGACCATCGGGGCCTGGCACGCGCCCGGGAACGAGAGGGTGACCGGATTCGATGGGGCGCTTGAACCCTGCGCATTCGTCGCGCGTACACGGAATGTGTAGCTGCCCGGCGGGACGCCGTTGAACGTGAATTGCTCGGTGAGCGCCAGGGGGAGTGAGAGGGCGATCGGCCCGGACACGTCCAGCACGAAGGCCGTGGCCGCACCACCGTCGGCCGTGTGCGTCCACGAGAGCGCCAGGTTGCTGCCGTTCGCCAGCCCGAGGAGGTCTGCCGGTGCTGACGGCTTCTCGGGGACGTTCACGACAATGCGCACATCATCCGAAACGGGCAGTTCCGTCCCGCCGCGCACGCCGGCCAGGCGCACATAGAACACGCCCGTGGGGGCGTCAAAGGTCAACGCCGGCACCCGGCTCGCAATGGGAATCGCGGCGATCGTCTGACCGGGAGCGACCCCGCCCTTCAGCACGTAACTGTCCGGCGCAGCGCCGAGCCACTGCCAGTGCAGCGTCACCGTGTTGCCCACGATTGACGCCACCGTCACATCGAGCGGACGTTCGGCGGCCGATTGCGTGACCGTCACGGTCTGCCCGGCAACGGTCGCGGTCGCCGTGCGGCCTGTCGTCGTGGAGGGGTTGGCGCTGACGGTGATCGTGACCACACCGCTACCCGATCCGGAGGTCGGTGAGGCAGAGAGCCAGCCCTCACTTGTCGAGGCGCTCCACGGGCATCCCGTGTCGGCGGTCACGCCGACCTGCACCGTGCCGCCCATCCCGTCCACCGCCGCTGAGGAGCGGGTGATGGTCGGGGCGCAGAGACTCGGCACACGGGCGAACCCCGAACCCCACGTGGTGTTCGGGACCGTATCGCGGGCCTCCGCGCGTGTCTTCAGATACGCCACGACCTGGGCCGGTGTGTCGGAGGGAAATGCACTCAGCACAAGTGCCGCCAGTGCCGCGACATGCGGGGCCGCCTGGCTGGTGCCCGTGAAGGCCCCTGGGCCGTAGGTGAGGGTGTCGGTCCGATCGGCGGCCACAATGTCAGGCTTGACGCGTCCGTCGGGGGTGGGGCCACGCGAGCTGAACGACTCGATAGTGGTGGTGCTGAAGTGCGCCGCGGCGCCGACCGCCAGCAGGCCCGGGGACGCGGACTCCGCCGGGTTCCCGATGCCCCCGCCGTCGGTGTAGCCCGGGGTGGCCACGCCAAGCGGCCCGCTCCAGTCGGTTAGCTGAATCCAGGACGGTGCCGGTCCGCTCGACCGTTTCACGCGCACGGTGTAGGTGCCACTCACGGGGACGGCATACACGATGTGCTCCCACGGCACACTGCCCGGTTCGCCGTTCTGGAGCCCGAGGCTGGTGCGGACGAGGCCTCCGCCCGGTCCATACAGGTAGAGTTCAAGATCGCTGGTGGTGCCGGACCAGCTGCCATCCCATCGCAACTGCAGCTGGATCGTCTGGCCAGCCGTCCGGGCGAGCGGAAGGCTTTCCGTCCCGGTCGAGCCGGCAAACTCGACCAGTGAATTGCCATTGAGGTCCCGATAGGCAGAGAGATAGCTGCCCTCGCGGTGATTGCCGGCAGGCACGACGAACACCACGCCAGCGGCCACCGCCGTGTTGACCGTGGCGAGGGGGCTGTGGGCGAACGGGGACGTCCCGTCGCCATACCCGTCCCACAGAAAGGTCTGGGACAGGTTGATAACCGTGACGCCCTGCGCAACCATCCAGTCGACCGACGCTTTCAGGTCTCCGCTGGACACAGGGCTGGCCAGATACAGCTGAACCCCCGGCGCAAGGTCGACCAGCGTCTCCGCCAC
>JBIIDF010000321.1:0-3459 GCA_044238535.1 Vicinamibacterales bacterium | reverse complement strand
AGCGTCCCGGTATTAATCACAGGTTTCGCCTCGGAATCGCCGCAGAGGACGACCATGAGATTGCTGACCATCGCGGCCTTTCGCTCGGCATCAAGCTCGACGACATTGCGCTCGGCGAGGGCGGCAAGAGCGGTCTCGACCATGCTGACGGCGCCCTGCACGACTTTCTGCCGCGCTGCGAGTACCGCTTCGGCCTGCTGTCGACGCAACATGGCCTGCGCCACTTCCGGCGCATAGGCCAGGTGCGTCAGGCGGGCCTCTTCGACGACCACACCGGCCGGGGCGAGTCGCATCTGCAACTCGGCCTGCAGCGCCTGCGAGACGTCATCGACGCCGCTGCGCAGCGTGATCTCATGCTCGTCGCCGTGGTCATACGCGTACTGACTGCCAAGATGGCGGACCGCCGACTCTGACTGAATCCGCACGTACTCTTCGTAGTCGTCCACATCGAATACGGCTTGCGCGGTGTCCTGCACGCGCCACACCACCACCGCGGCAATCTCAATCGGGTTTCCCCGCTTGTCATTGACCTTCAGACGCTCGCCGTTCAGATTGCGTGAGCGCAAGGAGATCTTGTTACGGGGATTCTTCCTGACCGTGATTGTTGCACCCTCTTTGCCGTGGGGGACCTGGCTGCCACTTCCATTCGAATAGAACGGATTGCCGAAGTGAAAGCCCTCCCTGCGGACTGTGCCTCTGTAGTCGCCAAAGAGGACAAGGACGCGCGCTTCGTTCGGCTGCAGCGTGAAGAAACCGAATCCCGACACGGTACACAGCGTGAGCAACGTGATGCCGAGCACGCCCGAGGCGGCCGTCTCGGTGGCAGCCGCGTGCACCAGTCCGGCGACGCCGCCAGCGAGCACAACCAGAACAACTGGCAGCGCGACCCAACCGCTGCCGACAGACACTTCGCGCTCGTGAATGGCGGCGCGGGAGGGGGACACTGACGCTGAAGACATGACCGACACTCCTGGTGTGAGAGGGACCCGCGGCGGGCCCCGGCTGTCAAGATACTACCATGATATCACTTTAGTATCACACCTGTCTCCACGCTCGCCAGTGGTCACCTGACCGATCGCACCATGCCCGTCCCATCCGTGGTCAGCCGCAGACGCGCCGGATGACGTCGCGCTTGCATGACGCGCGGAAACAGTGACATGCGTCGCTGCCACCCACAGGACCACCATCAACGACAGCCAGAAGTGCTCGCGACGCGCGGACGGTGACGCCACCCATACGACCACGAGAGGCCACGCCAGCGCCAGACGGGTCAATCCGTTCGTCGCCAACATCGTTGAGGCTGATGGTGCCGTCGAAGTCAATGAAGAGGTGCAGATTCATGGCCAGTGGCACAGGCTAGTCTGGCATGCCCTGGAGGAGGCTGACCGCGCACACCGGCTCGGGGCGGTCGTGGCTCACCCATCGTCCCGGCCGGAGGCCGGGAGAGCCGCAGCAGCCGGGCGGCCGGGGCGGACACAGGCGGTGGACCGTCTATCAGGGCCGGCGTGTCCCTTATCGGGCTGAGGCCGGTCGCACCTGACTCAGCAGTGGATAGCGATCCGGATGCTCAATGGACTCGACGGCGAGGTCGATGTCGAGGTCTGGCCAGTAGAGATGGTGCGGACTCGGGCACTGCACGTGTGTAATCGCGCGGATGGAGGCGTCGCGGAACCAGGGAAACTGCTCAAATGGCAGGAAGAGTTCCCGGTCGCCGATCAACATCCAGAAGCCATGTCCCGATACATTGGTCACTTCAACCGGAAAAGTGCCGTGCCCATGCGCGGCTGATCTCATCGAGATGTTCCTCCACCAACCGCTGCGCCTCCGCCAACTCATGCGACCTGAGGCCGAAATTGGCACACAGTTCCACGCGAGGTTCCACCCAGAATTTCGCCTCGCCGTCAGCATGCTGGACGTGCACATGGACCCTCGGTTCTTCCCGTGAGAAAAAGTAGAAGCGGAAACCCGCGACCCTCAGCACCGTGGAACTCGGGGCGACAGGATAGCCCACTTCCTCCACCTGGAACATGCGAGTCTTCACCGAGATGTGGATGCCGTCTGGTGCCCCTGAACGGCAACCGCACACTCACTCACACTGCCCAGGCCGCGCCAAGCGTGAAGGCCATTCCCTGAACCGAAGCCCACCCGGCCGCCAGTCGCACCGGCCAGTGGACACCACCCCACTGACCGAGGGCGCAGCCGACAGTGGCGCGACGCAGTCGACGCATGCCGCATGATAACGGCGCGGCGCGCGCTTGGGCCTGGAATCGTCTCCCCTTCACCCCCGCAGGTCGTCGCGAAACTCTGACGCCGGGTCGAGGCCGGTGACGAGCAGGGCGTCGCGGGCGCGGGTGCAGGCAACATACAGCAGGTGCCGTTCGGTGTTGTAGACCTCCTCGAGGTCGGCACTGTCTGCCACCGCCTCTACCCTCGCCTGCAGCGGCACCACCTCATCGTCACACGCCATGACGGCGACGGCCCTGAACTCGAGGCCCTTGGCCAGGTGCATGACGGCAATCGAGGTGGCGGTGCCGGGTGCCTCGACCCGGTCATCGAGGACGATGGCCGGGAGGCCGGCCTGGTGGGCGGCGGCGCGAGCCCGGTCGAGCTGGGCCTCGGACCTGACGAAGAGGGCCAGCTCATGCGCGGGCACGCCCTGCGCCCGCTGCTCACCCAGCCACATGGCCACGGCCGCACATTCGGCGGCCTCGGACGCGAAGCTCCGGATCACGGGGGCCGGACCGTTGAAGACCGAAATCGTGCCCTTGCGCGACTCGACATTGCCGTCGACATCGGCCACCTCGGGCCCCAGCAGGCGGTCGGCCTGCGAGCGAATCTGATGCGAGGTGCGGTAGTTGATGGTCAGCGTGCGCGACCGTCCCCGGATGTCGACGCCCACCGACTTCCACGAAAACGGCGTCTGGAAGATGCGCTGCCCGAGGTCGCCCGCGAAGAACAGGCCATTGGGCCGCGGCCCCGCCACCGCAGCCAGAAAGCGCAGATAGGACGGCTGTGTAGCAATACTCATCCAGAAATCCGTCTGAAAAAACGGAGCCCGGAAGCCAGCAAGCGCTGTCATCAATGCACCTAAACCAAATCATACTGAAGCGGCCATCCCCGGTGATGCCGGTGACGACGGTGCGCCGGTCGCGCTTGCGGCACTTGAAGCACAGCGGTCCGGCCGTCTCCTCAGGGCGATCGAAGTCGGTGGCGTGGGCTACCACGGCGGTGAGGAAGTTGGCGAACTTGCAGGCAGGGCCCCGTTCCGGGGCGATGGCGCCCCTGGGGTCGAGGTATTGGGTGAGGTCGATGACGTACATGTGCGCGAGCGTCCCATGGAGCCAGCCAAGTCCGTCGCCGCTTGACCGACACAGACAATTCCAAACAGAGTTCTTAGGCGGGCTGCACCACCCGCGCATCGATGAGTGCTCGAAGATGCGAACCCAACCTCTCTGGAAT
>JBIIDF010000320.1:0-3475 GCA_044238535.1 Vicinamibacterales bacterium | reverse complement strand
CTCACCGTGCCCCAGCGCCTGTGCCAGCTTCACGAATGTGCGGTCATTGGCCGCGCCAATCGTCAGATAGCCATCGCGGCACCGCACGGCCTGGTACGGCGCAGCCATGCGATGGGCCGACCCCATCGGTCCGGGGACACCGTGCCCGGAAAAATACTGCGTGGTTTCCCATGTCGACAGCGCCAGGCCGGCTTCGAACAGCGATGTGTCGATGTGCTGGCCTCGGCCCGATGTCGTGCGCCAGTGGAGGGCGGCCAGGATGCCGCTGAGGGCCAGCAGTCCGGCCGTCATGTCGGTGATGGGTACCCCGGCCTTCATCGGTGGCCCTCCGGGCTCTCCGGTGACCGACATGATGCCTGACATGCCCTGCGCCACCAGGTCAAAGCCGCCACGCGAGGCGAGCGGTCCTGTCTGGCCGAAGCCCGAGATCGATGCGTAGATCAGGCGCGGATGCTGCGCCGACAGCGTCGCGTAGTCGAGCCCGAGCCGCTGCATCACCCCTGGGCGGAAGTTTTCGACCAGCACATCGGCCGTACGCGCGAGGCGCGCGAACACCTCGCGCCCGGACGGCTGCGACAGATCGAGGACGATGCTGCGTTTGCCGCGGTTGAGGGCCGAGAAGGCGGGGCTGTCGCTGCCCTCGGCCCAGGCCATGCGTCGCGTGGCATCTCCGTCGGGTGGTTCCACTTTGATGACGCGCGCACCCATGTCGGCGAGTACCATCGCGCAATAGGGCCCGGCCATCACCTGGGTCACATCGAGCACAACAATGTCATCAAGTAACGTGCGCTGGGACATCGGAAACTCACTGGGTGTACTGACGTTCAACCGGCCTGAGGCCCGGAATGCCCTCACCTGGGACATGTATGTCGCCCTCGAAGACGCCTGTGACGCCGCAGATGCCCGCGACGACATCCGCGTGCTGATCATACGCGGCTCGGGCGGGTCGTTCGCGGCCGGTACCGACATTTCGCAGTTCGAGGGCTTTACGTCAGGGGCCGACGGCATCGCCTATGAACGCCGCCTCGATGCCATTCTCAGCCGGCTTGAACGCGTGACTGTCCCCACGATTGCCGAAGTCGACGGCGCCGCCGTGGGCGGCGGGGCCCTGCTGGCTCTGGCGTGCGACCTGCGTGTGTGTTCACCCAGGGCGAAGTTCGGGATACCGGTCGCGCGCACGCTCGGTAACTGCCTCTCGATGGCCAACGCGGTACGGCTCGTGCACGTGTTGGGAGAAGCGCGGGTGCGTGACCTCATGCTGACCGGCCGGTTGATGGATATCGACGAGGTCCGCCAACTGGGCCTCGTGACGCGCGAAGCCCCGTCGACATCGCTCGAAGAGGCCACCCTGGCCCTCGGAGCCGAGCTGTGCACGCGGGCCCGCAGTACCATCACCGCCACGCGCACTCTTCTGCAGCGCCTGCGTGCGACGCGCCTGCCATCGGTGTCCGCGGACGATGTGGTGGAGGCGTGTTACGGCAGCGACGACTTCCGTGAAGGCGTTCGGGCGTTTCTGGACGGTCGGCCGCCGCGCTTTTCCTAGAACAGGACCCAGCAGATCGTGGCGCCCACCACGGTCATCGATAGTCCCCACGCGAGCAGCTGGTTGAACAGCCGCTTGGGATCTTCCGTCGAGGGCAGCGCTGCGATGCACAGGGCACCGATGGTCGACAGCGGCGACAGGTCGACGAGGTGGCCGCCCACGCTCATGGCCGACGCGATGGCGAGCACATCGCCGCCCCCGAGCCGTTCGACCAGACCAGGTACCGTCGGCAGGAAGGCGGGCAGCACCACGCCCGACGTGCTGCTGTAGACGGAGACGGCGCCGGTAACCAGCGCCACGACAAAGGTGGCCGACCCCGGCGTCGAAATCTTCGCCAGCAGGTCAGAGAAGAGCGCCATGCCCTGGGTCTTCTCGAGCACGCCGATCAGCACCGTGACGCCGCACACCATCAGCACCACGCCCCACGGCATGCGTTTGATGGCGTCCTTCTCATTCGCGGCGCCGGCGAGTGACAGCACTGCCGCCCCGGTCAGTGCGGCCATGCCGACCTGGAGATCCCAACCCACCACGCCGATGACCACGGTGGCCAGCACGAGCAGCGTGCCGTAATGCACGGGTGTGAAGGGTTCACTCATGGTGGGCTCGTGACCGTCGACGCCCGAGCGGCGGAAGAGCGCGAGTCCGCCGAACACGGTGTAGGCGACGAACGTCACCACCACGTGCGCCAGCAGGTTGTTGACGTAGGTGGCCATCTCGACGCCACCGAGGCCCATGCGCTCCATGATGCCGTTGACGATGACGCCGGTGGGCGCGAAGGGTGACAGGGCACCGGCCTGTGCGCCGTTCCCCACCATGAGGGCCATCAGGAACGGGGGAATCGACGCGCGTCCGGCGGTGGCCATGGCCATGGGCGCGAGAATGGCGGCGGTCGAGATGTTGCCGGGGCCGACGCTCGACAGCACGACGGCGATGGTGAAGAACATCACGGGAATGAGGCCTGCATTCCCTCGGCACACGCTCACGGCGCGTGCTGCGAGCCGCTCGAGCGTGCCGTTGGTGGTGGCCATCCCGAAGAGCAGCGTCACGCCGGCCAGCGTTAGGAACAGCTGCACCGGAAACGTGCCGATCACCTGGGCGAGAGGCATGCCCCCGAAGAAGACGCCGACGATCCATGCGAGCGCCAGCGAGATGACCCCGACGTTGATCTCGGTGACCATGCTGAGCGTAATGGCCACGCCGAGGGCGGCCAGCGACATCCAGGCGAGACTCATGGCTCAGGGCTCCTGCAGCAGTGTACGCAGTAGCCGTGCGGGATGCACGGCATCGGCCTGCGCGAGGTCGTCGACCTGATGACGGCACGAGGTGCCGGCCGCCACCAGGACGTCCCCTGATCCCAGGGCGCGCGCGGCGGGCAGCAGCACACGTTCGCCGATGGCCTGTGACACGTCAAAGTGCCCGCGAGTGTATCCGAAAGACCCGGCCATGCCGCAACAGCCGGCATCGAGGTCGGTGACGGCGGCGCCGGGAATGCGTCGCAGCAGGGCGGCGGCGTCACCGGCGAGTCCCATCGACCGCTGATGGCAGTGGGCGTGCAGGCTGATGCGCGCGGGCCCCTGGCGCAGCGGCAGCGAGGCGCGCCCGTCGGCGAGGGCGTGTTCCAGGAATGACTCAAACAGCACCGCCTGGCGCGCCACCACGCGGGCGCGTTCGGCCTGCGCGCCGCGGAGCAGGTCGGGCATGTCGTCCCTGATCGCCGACAGGCAGCTCGGTTCCAGCAGCACGATGGGCAGTCCCTGCGAGGCCCGCGGATACAGCAGGGCCAGATTGCGTGCCACCAGGTCGCGCGCCTCGTCGAGCAGCCCCTGCGAGATCAGCGGTCTGCCGCAGCAGACATGCGGCGCCAGCGTGACCGGAAGGCCCGCGCGCCCCAGCACGTGGGCGGCGTCGAGGCCAATCTCGGGATGCATGTGG
>JBIIDF010000055.1:0-12326 GCA_044238535.1 Vicinamibacterales bacterium | reverse complement strand
ACGGTCACGAACGTGCGGCCATCGGGCGCGAGCGAGATGTCGTGGTCCGCATCCTCGGGCGTCAGCAGGCGCAGGTTCCGTCCGTCCATGTCGACGCGGTAGAGGTGGCGATAGTACGGATTGCGGCCGGGCTCGCGACCCACACCCTCGAAGAAGATCACACGTGCCGCAGTATCCACATGCAGCACCTGCGTGACGTTCCAGGGGCCGCTGGTAAGGGTCCGCTGAAGCGCGCCGGTCCCCAGATCATGCAGGGCGAGGTGCCCCCAGTCGGAACGCTGCGAGTACCACAGCACTTCGCTGGCCCCGGGCAGATAGCGCCAGTTGACCGCATCGTTCCCGCTTTCGAAGAACGTGGCTGATTCGCCGTGCATGACCTGCCGAATCGCCCCGGATTGCACGTCGGCGACCCGCAGGTCGGCGCGCTTGTGGTCGCGCGAGGTCGAGACAAATGCCAGACTGCGGCTGTCGGGCGCCCACTGCACGTCGACCCAGTCTCCGCCACAGATGATGTCGTCGCAGATCGACGACCGGTGCTGATCGGGCGGCATCTGCAGCCGCACCATCGCGCCGGAGGTGACGTCGATGATGACTCGTTCGATCATCGTGACGGCGGCGTCGCCGGGCAGCGGATACTTCCAGGCCTGCAGCACGGGCTTGCCGACGTTGGTCGTGACCAGATACATGTCGCTGGTCTGCCGCTGGTCCTGCCGGAACGTGGCCACCCGCGTCGAATCGGGCGACCACTTGACGACCGGAGCGTCGCTGTAGCGCCAACCGGCGTTGTCGGTGGCGTAGCCGTAATCCTTGACGCCATCGGTGGTGAGGGCCGACTCTGCCCCCGTCTTCAGGTCGCGCACCCACAGATTCCAGTCACGGATGAACACTGCGCGGGCGCCATCGGGAGAGACCGACTGCAGGCGCGAGACCGGACGCTCGGTCGAGGTGCAGGCCGTGCCCGCCGGGTCGCACGCGTAGCGCCGATCCCCGAGGACGATGAGAATCTGGCCCTCAGTCGAGAGGTCGATGCTGGTGAACGGAAGCCGTGAACGGTCAAGGGTGCGCCCGGCGGCCTTGGAGAGGGCATCGGCCACACGGACATGGTCGAAGGCGGGCGCCTTGCTACGGCGCACCGGGTCGACCAGCACGAACTCGGAACCGTCCGGGCGCTGGGTCCGATACCAGAAGCGGCCGTCGGGCAGGAACGTGGGACGGACGCCGGCATTCATCACGAGGGGCGCCGTGCGGTAGTTCAGGAAACTCTCCGCGCGGCGATAGTCGTCGGCGGTCAGCGCCGCGGGCGCCGGTGACTGCGCCGCCGCAGGCCTCAGGTGCAGGAGCAGACCCAGCGCGGCGAGAAGCACTCGTGAGCGTGTCATAGGCGTCTGAGCGTACTCGGGACGTGAGGCCTCGTCCAGTCCGATGCACCGGTGCGGTGGCCCGGTTCCTCTGCCGTACGTGGAGACGCCCCGACCGTGGGCCGGGGCGTTCACCTGTCACGAGTCGTCAGCAGCGGTCAGCGGCGCGAAGCCGAGGTGCCACCACGGGTCTTCGACGCGCCACGGGACTGTTTCGCGGCTGCTGCCTTCGACGCTGGAGATTTCTTCGCCGCGGTTTTCTTCACCTGCGTCACGGCGCCTTTCTTCGGCGCCGCCTTTTTGGTAACCACCCGCGTCGACGCCTTCTTTGCGTGCTTTGCGGCGGACGTCCTGGCCACGGCCTTCTTCGCGGCGGCCGGCTTTGCGGCAACCTTCTTCGCGGTCGGTTTCGACGGGGCCTTCTTCACGGCGGGTTTCGCCGGGGCCGCTTTCTTCGATGCGGCAGGAGCCTTTCCGGCCGATGCGGCGGGGACCTTGCCGGCCGCGGCGCGGGCCGCAGACTTCGCCGCCGGCACTGCTGCCGGGCGCCTGGCCTGCACCGGTGTCGCCACCGACGGTGACTTTTCGACGACGCGGGCCTGCACCGGGGTGACCGGTCGAGGCGCGACCGGAGCCGCCATCGGCTTCACCGCCGGCAGCGGCATTGCCGACCGGGGCGGCGCCGGCGGAATGATACGCGGAGGCGGCAGCGGCTCACCCGCCGCCACGGCACGCGCTCGCTCGGCGAAGCATTTTTCCAGCTGCTCGTTGACGCGCGCCTCGACGGCCTCGGGCCTGATCCGCATCACTTCCGAGATTTCCGAGACGATGAGCGACTTGGCGCGATCGAGCATGCGCTTTTCGCGGAACGACAGGCTCTTGGACTTCGCCAGGAATGTGAGGCTCTTCAGCACATCGGCCATGTCGTAGATCGACCCGGTGCGCATCTTGTCCGAGTTGTCCTTGAAGCGGCCTTTCCAGTTTTGGTGGTTGTCGATGTGTCCGTCGCCCAGCAACCGATAGAGCTCTTCCACCTCTTCGTCGCTGATGGCACGACGCAGGCCGACATTGTCGACGTTGGCCACCGGGACCAGCACGGTCGATTCGGTGGAGAGTATCCGGAGCAGGAAGAACCCCTCGGTGTTGCCGAAGATGGTCTTCTCCTCGATCTTCGCCACGATGCCGAGCCCGTGGTTGGGGTAGATCACCTTGTCGCCGATCTTGAATGACACGTGAGCCTCGTTTCGACGCTGGGGGCCTAGGACCGGCGGACAGCCCGACTGATCACTCTCAAGTATAAGTCACCCATGGGCCTGAATCAACGGATTCAGGCGGGTTTTCGCAGGTTCTGTCATTTGCCCTGCCGAACGGCTGCCGCAGGTTCCCAGACCTGCGCATCCCCGCGCTAGAATGCGCCCACAGCCATGGACTACGAAAAGCTTGGGGTCTTCTATCTCGGGCGGCACGTCGACCGGGACACCCGACAGCGCACCGACACCCCGCTTCTCTACCCCTCCGCCGACCTGGTCACCCACGGCGTCATCGTCGGCATGACCGGCAGCGGCAAGACCGGCCTCGGCATCGACCTCATCGAGGAAGCCGCCATCGACGGCATTCCGGTCCTGGCCATCGACCCGAAGGGTGACCTGGCCAATCTGTGTCTCACGTTCCCGACCCTGGCCGGCGGCGACTTTGCCCCCTGGGTCAACGAAGATGCCGCCCGGCTGGCCGGCCAGTCTCGCGACGTCTTTGCCGACGCCCAGGCCGACCTGTGGAAACGGGGCCTCGACGAGTGGGGCCAGACGGGCGACCGCATCGCCCGACTCCGCGCCGCCGCAGACATCCTCGTCTACACCCCCGGCAGCACCGCCGGCCGTCCGATTGCCGTGATGCAGTCGTTCAGGGCACCGTCTGCCGAGGTCATGGCCGACCCTGACCTCCTGGGTGACGTCGTATCGGTGGCCGCCACCAGCGTCCTTGCCCTGGCCGGCATCGACGCCGAACCGCTGCGCAGCCGTGAACACATTCTGCTGTCGACCCTGTTCCAGCATGCCTGGTCGGAAGGGCGGGACCTCGACCTGGCGGCGCTCATCGTGGCGGTGCAGCAACCCCCGGTCACCCAGGTGGGCGTCATGGACATCGACGCCTTCTTCCCCCCCAAAGATCGCTTTACCCTGGCCATGCGGCTGAACCAGATTCTGGCCGCCCCGGGCTTCGCCGCCTGGCTGCAGGGCGAGCCGCTCGACGTGCAGGGGTTGCTCTACACCCCCGAGGGCAAGCCCAAAGTGTCGGTGCTCTCGATTGCCCACCTCGACGATCACGAGCGGATGTTCTTCGTGTCGCTGCTGCTCAATGAAGTGGTGCGCTGGATGCGGGCACAGCGCGGGACGACCAGCCTGCGGGCCCTGGTCTACTTCGACGAAATCTTCGGCTATCTGCCTCCTGTCGCCAATCCGCCCTCCAAAGCGCCGCTGCTCAAACTGCTGAAGCAGGCGCGTGCCTTCGGGATCGGGCTGACCCTCGCCACGCAAAACCCGGTCGACCTCGACTACAAGGCGCTCTCGAACTGCGGCACCTGGATGCTGGGGCGCCTGCAGACCGAGCGCGACAAGGCACGGGTGCTCGATGGACTCGAGGGGGTGGCGGCCAGTGCCGGCGAAGGGTTCGACCGCGCCGGTCTCGACCAGGTGCTGTCGGGACTCGGCAAGCGGGTCTTCCTGCTGCACAACGTCCATGCGAAACGGCCCACGCTGTTCGAAACACGCTGGACGATGTCGTATCTGCGCGGCCCGATGGGCCGTGAGGAACTGCGCCGGCTGTGTGCGGCCCCTGACGACCGCGCTGGCCGAGGCCCTGAGGCCATGACCGCCCCGGTTGGGCCGTCACCCGCCATCCCCGGCGCCCACCCGCCGCTTCATGGAAGCGCCACGCCCGCGGGACGGCGCCCGGTGGTGAGCGATGCCTCCGACCGTGACGGCACGACCGGCACCGCTCCATCCTCACCCACGCCTCCGGTGCTCCCCCCGGGTATTCCACAGTTTTTCCAGGACGCTCCCGACGGCACCTGCCTGACACCCGTGCTGCTCGGTGTGGCGCGCGTCTCGGTGAGCGATGCCAAACTCGGCGTCGACGACACGCGCACTCTGCTGGCGTCTGTGCCCATCGACGATGGTCCGGTGCCGGTCGACTGGGAACGGGCAACCGTACTCGACGAGCCCCTCGATGCCTTGCAGACCGTCCCCGCGCCCGGGGTGACCTTTGCCCCGCTGCCGTCGATGGTACAGGCGGCCCGGCGATATCCCGCGTGGGAAAAGGGCTTCGCGACCTGGATCACCCAGACCCAGGGCGTCACGCTCTTCCGCAGCACCCGCACCCGCCTGGTATCGGAGCCGGCCGAGAGCGAAGGCGCGTTCCGGGTCCGCCTGGGTCAGGCGCTGCGGGAAGGGCGCGATGCCGCCATTGCCCGACTCAAGGAAAAGTATGCGGCTCGTCTCCGGACGGCAGAGGACAAGGTGCGGCGCGCCGAGGCGGCCGTCGAGCGCGAAGCCCTGCAGGCCCGCGAGTCGTCTCTGTCAGCCGCCGTCACGGTGGGGACCGGACTGCTGTCAGCGCTTTTCGGGGGCAAGGCCCTGTCGAGCTCGAATGTCGGGCGGGCGGCGACCGCCATCCGGGGCGCAGGACGGGCACAGTCGCAGGCGGCCGACGTGCAGCGGGCGCAGTCCCAGGTGTCCCTGCTGCGGCAGCAAGCAGAGGATCTGCAGGCCGCTGTGCAGCGCGACATCGCCCAGATTCAGACCGAATGGGATCCAGCCACCGACCCTGTCGAGACCGTCACCATCCGCCCCAAGCGCGCGGGCGTCTCGATGCAGGCCTGCGGGGTGCTCTGGAGGCCCGCACCGCGCGGGAACTGACTCGACTGCCCGTATACTGAGAGCTCGCCCTGTGCCGGAGTGGCGGAATGGCAGACGCGTTCGACTCAAAATCGAATATCCGAAAGGGTGTGTGGGTTCGAGTCCCTCCTCCGGCACCAATCCCCGTCCCGTCCCCCCGAGGTGTCCGCTGATGCGCCGTCCGGTGTCCCCGTTCCGTGCCTGTCTGGTCATGTTTCTTGGGGTGCTGTCCGCGCAGGCGCACGCCCAGCCGACGCGCCTGGCCACCTTCGAGGATGTCCTGCAAGTCCGGCAGGTCCAGGGCGCCCTGCTGTCGCCGGATGGCCGCTCGGTGGTCTACACCGTCCGGCAGTGGGAAGCCGACGGGGACCGCATGGAATCGCGCACGCGCGTCTGGCGCGTGGCGACCGACGGACAGTCGCCCGCCCGCCAGATTGCCTATGGTGAACGCGGCGACAGCCAGCCGCAGTGGTCACCCGATGGCCGCTTCGTCAGTTTTGTCTCTGCACGCGGACCGGCCGACGCACGCCCGCAGCTGTACGTGCTCCCTGCCGACGGCGGGGAGGCCCAGAAGGTGACCGACGCGAAGGAGGGCGTGAGCGCCTACGCGTGGGCCCCCGACAGCGCCCGGATCGCCTACGTGTCAACCGATCCGCGGAATGCGGATGAGGAGGCCGCCATCAAACGCCGAGATGACGAGCGTGTGTTCGAAGGCGACTTCCGCTACCAGCACCTATGGCTCGTCACCGTGCCGTCTCCCGGGACCCCCACATCGCCTGTCCCGGGCACCCGTCTCACCGAGGGTACAAGCTACACCGTGCAGGGCGCGCCGTCGTGGGCCCCTGACGGCCGGCGCCTGGTCTTCAATGCGGCAGCGACGCCGATGCTGCGCGACAACCGCCGCGATGTCTATATGCTGACCCTCGAGCCCCGTGCGGTGGAGCAAATCAGCACGAACTTCGGCAACGACGGGACCGCCCGCTGGTCCTCGGACGGCCGCACCATCGCGTGGACCATGGAACCGCACCCGATGCCGGCTCATGCCGATGGCACGGCGATCGGTCCGGTGGTGCAGTCGAAGCTGGTGCTCTACGACGTGGCGACCCGGCGTGCCCGCGATGTGTCGACGCCCACCTTCGACACCGATGCCGGCACCCCGGTGTGGACGCTCGAGGGTCAGCGCGTCATGTTCACGGCGGGCAAGCGGGCATACACGGAAGCGTTTGCCTACGACCTGTCCAGCGGCCGCTATACCCAGCTCACCACGGGACGCACGATGCAGGCCCTGTCCGTCTCGCGTGACGGGCGCACCATCGCGTTCACGATGGATACACCGGGCGACGCCGCGGAAGTGTATGTCTCCGACCCGTCGTTCAGTCAGCCGCGCCGGCTCACCACCACGAATCCGCAGCTCGCCGGGATCAGGCAGGGACAGACCGAGGTCATCACCTGGAAGGGACACGATGGCCTCGAGGTGGAAGGCGTGCTCCTCAAACCCGTCGATTTCGAGGCGGGGCGCCGCTATCCCCTTCTGGTGGTCGCCCATGGTGGCCCCGCCGGGGCGTACGTCAACGGCTTCAGACTCGGGGGCCTCGAGGGGGGACAGGTCTGGGCCGGACGCGGATGGGCGGTCTTGTATCCGAATCCCCGGGGCTCCACCAACTACGGCGAGCGCGGCCTGCAGGCCAACGTGAACGACTGGGGAGGCGGGGACTACCGCGACATCATGACGGGCGTCGATGCGCTGATCGCCCGGGGCGTCGCCGACCCCGACAGGCTGGCACACATCGGATGGAGCTATGGCGGATACATGACCGCCTGGATGATCACGCAGACCACACGCTTCAAGGCGGCGATGGTCGGGGCCGGGCTCACCAACATGTGGAGCATGTACGGCACCAACGACATCCCCAGCGTGCTCATCAGCTACTTCGGCGGCATTCCAAGTGCGAAGACACTGCCGCTCTATCTCGAGCGGTCGGCCATGACGCACATCGACAAGGTGACCACGCCGACGCTGATTCTGCACGGCGCCAACGACGAGCGTGTCCCGACGGGGCAGGCGTATGAACTCTACCGGGGCCTGAAAGATCGCGGGAAGCCGACCGAACTGGTGTTCTATCCCAGGGAAGGACACGGCATCCAGGAGTACTACCACCAGAAAGACCGCCTCGAGCGGATCTACGACTGGGTGGTGCGCTACACCGGGGCCCCCTAGGGCACCCGACAGGGCTTATGGCAGCGCGACCTCGATGCGCGCATGCACGCGGTCGTCGGCCACATGCACGCGGACGCGGCCCGCATCACCGCAGACAAACGGCACGCCGTGCCCGGGCAGCGCCACCGCACCACCCTCACGCGTGCACTCGGAACGCCGCAGCCGATCGGCACCGCCCGCCGCCATCGTCACGTGCAGACGCACGCCCTGCGGCAGCGCCTCGCCCCGTTCCACGCGCGCAACCTGGTCGCTCAGCGTCCCGAGGACCTCGCCATTTTCGTGGTCATTGAGCGTGATGGCCGACACGACCGATACGACCCGTCCCCACACATCTGCCGCGTCGGCAGCCACCACCGGCCCCTGCCCCATCGTCGCGGCCAGCACCCAGACCATCATCACTGCCTGCATCATCATTCCTCCGCGGGCGCCGCGCCTGATTCATGCGGGCCCCGCCGTCGTGCGCCCCGGATGACTCTCTAGAACAGTTGCGCGCCGTCGATCCGCAGCCACTGCACGGCTTCATCCATGCGGGGGCAGACGTCGGCCACCAGGCGCCAGAAGCGGGCCGAGTGGTTCAGCTCACGCCGGTGCATCAGCTCATGCAGCATGACGTACTCGCGCACGAAATCCGGCACCAGCACGAGTCGCCAGTTCAGCGTAATGGTGCCCCGACGCGAACAACTGCCCCACCGCGACCGCTGATTGCGCACCATGACGCGGGTCACCGACACCCCGTGTCGCTCCGCGAGCCGCAGCAATTCGCGCGGCAGTTCGTCCGCCGCTCGGCCGCGCAGTGCCGGATCGCTCAGCGACGCCGGGCGTTCGGCTGCACGCTGCTGCCGACGGGCTTGCTGCGTCGCGACCCACCCCCGGTGCGACTCGACAAACTGCATGGCCTCGCGCACCGTGCCCCAGCGCGGCATCGTCACGCGAACGGTGCCATCATCCAGCACGCGTAGGATGTAGCGACGGGCGCGACGATGGCGAATGAGGCGCGGCGCCGGTTCGGCGGCGGCCAGCGGGAGCGCCAATTGCATGGGTGTCTCAAGGGTAACAGACGGAATGCTTGATGCGGCTTGCCCGATTTGCTACCCTTCCTCTCCGATTCCCGAATCGATTGCCCTCAACCCACTGTCCCGTCTCACCCTTGTTCCGAGCCCCGAGCCACTCCAGTGCCATCAGTACGACTGTTCGTCGGTAACTTGCCCTACCAGGCCACCGAAGACGACCTGCGTGCCCATTTTTCGCAGGTTGGTGAGCCGACCCAGATTGTCCGCCCCCTCGACCGCGAAACCGGGCGTGCCCGCGGGTTCGCTTTTGTGGAATACGCCGAGCGCGGCCCTGCCGAAGAGGCGGTCCGTCGCTTTGACGGGCAGCTGTTCATGGGCCGTCCGCTGGCGGTCAGCGAGGCGCGCGAGCGTGAAGCGCGCGGCCCGGGAGGCCCCGGCGGCGGTGGCGGCTACGGCGGTCCCCGTCCTGGCGGGAGCGGCTACGGTAGCCCGCGACCGGCAGGCGGAGGCTTCAGTGGCGGCGGTCCCGGCGGGGCTGGTGGCTACGGGGGCCCGCGGCCCGGTGGCGGCTTCGGTGGTCCCCGGCCTGGTGGCTACGGTGGTCCCGGCGGCGGCCCTGCGGGCGGCGGCTTTGGTGGCCCGCGCCCCGGAGGTGGGTTCGGTGCGCCCCGGACAGGCGACGCCCCCGGCGCTCCGCGGCAGCGAGACTTCGGCCCCCCGGCTCCCCCCAAGGGAAAAAAATCGGCCAAGGGCGGATTCAAGAAGGACGAGAACCGGCCGCGCGGCCCGATTCCGACCAAGTTCACCGGGCGGATGTACGACCTCGACGAAGTCGAAAAGAACGACGACGAGCTCGACGCACTGCCGGACTTCATGAAGCACGACGAAGCCGACACGGGCGACGACGAATAAACCCGTCGCCCGCCGGTCGTCACCCGGAGGCACAGGGACCATGACGCACAGCGTGCTCGAGCTCGCCCGCACCGAATTCCGCAGCATCCGTCGGCTGGCCGAACGTGCCATCGCGCAGGTCGACGACGTCGGCCTGCACGCGACGCTCGACGCCGACGGTAATTCGATCGCGATGCTGATGCGGCACATGGCGGGCAACATGCGCTCGCGGTGGACCGACTTCCTGACGACCGACGGCGAAAAACCCGATCGGCTCCGCGACCAGGAATTCGAGCCCACCACCCTCTCGCGCGACGCACTCATGGCCGAGTGGAATGCCGGCTGGGCGCTGGTCTTCGCGGCCCTCGACCCACTGACAGACGACGACCTGTTCCGCATCGTCACCATCCGCACCGAGCCTCTGACGGTCTGCCAGGCGATCTACCGACAGGTCAGCCACTACAGCGGACACGCGTACCAGATTCTGCTGCTGGCCCGTCACCTGAAGGGGGTCGACTGGCAGACGCTCTCTGTGCCGAAGGGGCAGAGTGAGCAGTACAACGCGCAGATGATTGCCCGCCTGAAGGCGCGCGGCTGAACGGTCACCTCACACGACCCTACCAGCCATGTCGACGCTGCGCTGGGGTGTGCTCGGCACCGCCCGCGTCATCCGCCATCTCGTGCCGGTGCTGCACGATCAGCCCCGGGCGCGGCTGGTGGCCGTGGCCAGTCGTGATCAGGCCCGCGCTGTCGAGTGCGCACGCGCGTGGCACATTCCCGAGGCGGTGCACAGCTACGCCGCACTGCTCGCGCGGGACGACATTGATGCCGTCTACATCCCGCTGCCGAACGCCCTGCACGCCCCCTGGGTCCTCGCCGCCGCGGCCGCCGGCAAACACGTGCTGTGCGAGAAGCCGCTGGGGGTCACCCCCGAGGAGGTGGACCGCATGCAGACCGCCGCAATGACGCACCGCGTGGTTGTGGCCGAAGGCCTGATGTATCGGCACGAACCGCTCACCGCTGAGGTCTGCCACCGCGTTGCCGATGGGGCTATCGGTCGCGTGCATGGGATCCTGTCGGGCTTCACCTATCACCGCACGCGCCCGGATGACGTGCGGTTGTCGGCAGCGCTCGGCGGTGGGGCCCTGTTCGACGTGGGCGTCTATCCCGTGAGTTACGCGTGCGTGCTTGCGCAGCGAGCGCCAGAGGCGGCGACGGCGACCAGCATTCTGGGACCTGAGGGTGTCGACGACATGTGTCAGGCTACCCTGCGCTTTCCAGGCGAGACGCTGGCATCGATCACGGCAGGCTTCAGATCCGCGACGCACACGTGGCTCACGGTGCTCGGCAGCGAGGGCACTCTGGAGGTGCCTGACCCGTTCAAGCCGGGCCCACAGGCCGTCATGACCACCACCAGGGACGGGCACAGGCGTGACGATGTGGTGACGGGGTCGCCCCGTCTGTCTGACCGGATGGTGGCGGACTTCACGGCAGCCGTGATCGACGGCACACCTCCGGTGATCACGCTCGACGATAGCCGGCGCACGGCCGAGGCCCTGGCGCTCATCAGAACGGCGGCCGGCCTGCGGTGATGCCACGCGCATCGGCGCCCGGCCCGACTCAGCTCGTGCGCAGCAGGCCCACCCGCGCCTCACACCTGGCGCCGCACGGCGCCCACGATGTCGCCCTGCGGGGATACGGCGTGCGCGTCCTCAAAGCCCGCACGCGCACGCCCCCTGCGCTCACCGCCACGCGTGTCGCGGCTGCCGCGCTGCCTCCGCCATCACGGGGGCTGGCGCGGTAAAATACAGCCCTCATGCTGAAAGTTCAGACGCGACCGCGCACCCACGCCGTGAAGGTCGGCCACGTCACCGTCGGCGGCGGTGCGCCGGTGGTCGTGCAGTCGATGACGATGACCGACACGGCCGATGCGAAGGCCACCGCGCAGCAGTGCATCGAGCTCGCCGAGGCCGGCTCCGAAGTGGTGCGCATCACGGTGAACGTGCCCGAAGCCGCCGCAGCGGTGCCGGAAATCAGACAGCGCATGAACGACGCCGGATGTCGCGCTCCGCTGGTCGGCGACTTCCATTACAACGGTCACCTGCTGCTGACGCGCTATCCCGAGTGCGCGAAGGCGCTCGACAAGTACCGCATCAATCCTGGGAACGTCGGCACCGGCAAACGGCGCGACGAACAGTTCTCGACCATCTGTCAGGTGGCCGTCGACCACGGCAAGCCCGTGCGCATCGGCGTCAATGGCGGTTCGCTCAACCAGGAACTGGTGATGGCGAAGATGCAGGAGAACACCGACAAGGATCTCGGCCTCGACCCCGACGACATCATCAGCGAGTGCATGGTGCTGTCGGCCCTGCAATCGACCGAGCTCGCCCTGGAGTGCGGTCTGACCGAATCGCAGATCATCATTTCGTGCAAGCTCTCGCGACCGCGGCACCTCATCGAGGTCTACCGCGCCCTGTCACGCGCCACACGCCAGCCGCTGCACCTCGGTCTCACGGAAGCTGGCATGGGCATGAAGGGGCTGGTGTGGTCGTCTGCGGCCCTCGGCGTGCTGCTCGAGGAAGGCATCGGCGACACCATCCGCGTCTCGCTCACGCCTCGCCCCGGCGGGGACCGGCGCGAAGAAGTGTACGCCGCGTGCGAGATCCTGCAGGCCATGGGTCTGCGGTCGTTTGCGCCCAGCGTGACCGCCTGCCCGGGTTGTGGACGCACCACCAGCACGACGTTCCAGGAACTCGCCGAGTCGGTGCAGCAGTACATCCGGACCCAGATGCCCGAGTGGAAGCAGCGCTACGAGGGTGTCGAAACCCTCACCCTCGCCGTCATGGGCTGCGTCGTCAATGGTCCCGGAGAATCGAAGGCGGCCAACATCGGCATCTCGCTGCCCGGCACCGGCGAAGCCCCGCACTGCCCGGTCTACATCGATGGTCGCCACGCCACC
>JBIIDF010000319.1:0-3509 GCA_044238535.1 Vicinamibacterales bacterium | reverse complement strand
ACTGGACCGGTTCGCCGCTCCCGGGTGTTTTGCCCGGTTACAGCGATTAGACGCCGGCCGGGCCTGCACGGTTCTTGGACACGTGTCCCCTCCACATGTCCTCCACGAGAGACAGGACAAACCGAGAGACGGTAGCACGGCGCAGGCACCTGAAACAATGAGCCCCGGGCTGAACCCGGCGCGGCCATCCCCACGCCGCCGTCCCGGTCGTCAGGGGGGAGTAAGCTTTACACACCTATGTGTCCACGGTGCGAACGACGACCAGCAAAACGGGACTGCCCAGCCCTCGGCACCCGCATCTGCGCGACGTGCTGCGCCACCGAACGCGAGCGCAGCATTGTCTGTCCGGCCGACTGCCGGCATCTCGCGGCTGCGCATGCCCATCCCGCGGCGCAGGTCCGGCGGCGTCAGGAATCGGATGTCACCCTCCTGATGACCGCAGTCGGGCGGAGGTTTTCCGAGGCCGAACTGCAGGTGTTCTTCCTTCTCGCCAGTCAGGTGGTCCGGTACCGCCCCGACGGCCTTGCGCCTCTCCGCGATGAGGACATCGCTGATGCGGCGACCGCCATGGCGGCCACGCTCGATGCGGCGGCACAGGGGTTGGTCGCCCACGTCACCGGCACCAACCCCGTCAGCGAGGGCCTCCGGCGTGCGCTCGACGACATGATCGCGGTCCTTGGACAGCAGGGCGGGGCCGCCGTCGCCCCGATGGCCGCCGGGGTCCTCCGCGGACTGGCACACGGCGCGCAGTCGCTCAAGGCCGCCTCCCCTGCCGACCCTGTCGCCTTCCTGGACCTGCTGCGCCGGGTGATGCCGCTGCCGCCGGCCGAGGCACCGGCGGGCGCTCCGTCGACGATCATTCTGCCCTGAGCCCGTGGTATGCTCTGGGGCTGGAGTTCTGACCATGGCTATGCGTTGTGAAATCTGCGGCAAGGGACCGACCTACGGTCGCCGCGTGTCCCATGCCCACAATGTCCGTCCTCGCCGATTCGAGCCGAACCTGCAGAATGTGCGTGCCGCAGTGAACGGGGCAACCCGCCAGATGCGGGTCTGCACCCGCTGCATCCGGTCGCAGAAAATTACCAAGGCGGCCTAGTGGCACACGAGGCCCTCACCCCGTCAGGGGCGGCGCCCGCCATCGGCCCATACTCGCCGGTGGTGCAGGTAGGTCGCACGTTGTACCTGTCGGGGTCGATTCCCCTCGACCCGTCCACCGGGCAACTGGTACCCGGAGACATCACCGCTCAGACCGAGCGTGTGATGCAGAACATGGGGGCCCTGCTGTCTGCCGGTGGCGCCGGATTCGGCCACGTGGTCAAGACCACCGTGTTTCTGGCGGATATGAACGAGTTTGCGGCCATGAACGAAGTTTACGCCCGATACTTCGCGGCGCCCTATCCGGCCCGGTCGACCGTGCAGGTCGCTCGGCTGCCGCGCGACTGCCGCGTCGAAATCGAAGCTATCGCGATTCTCGACTGACGTCGAGCACCCCTTCTACACCACGCAGTGCCCTGACCACCTTCTCAAGGTGTGTCAGGTCACGTATTTCCACCGTCATCGCGATGGTGGCATGCACATCGTCGCCGGTGGTGGCCTCGAGCCCGCTGATGTTCGTGTTGATGTCGGCCACCTTCGCGCTGAGGGCAGCCAGCATGCCCTTACGGTCCTCCACCGTCAGCACCAGCCGCACCGTGTATGGGGCCGAATCGCCGCCCTTGTCCCACTCCACATCGATGCGCCGTGCCGGATCGAGCTGCAGATTGATGACGTTCGAGCATTGCTGAGAGTGGACCGACACCCCCTTGCCCCGTGTGATGTAGCCGACAATCTGCTCGCCGCGTATCGGATTGCAGCACCGCGCCCGCACGACCATGAGGTCGTCCGCCCCGCTGACCTTGATGCGGTCCACACGGTCGCCCGGTGCCAACACCCGTCGCACGGCCCTGAGGACCGGGTGCTCGGGCCCTTTCTCCCGAAGGTCGGCGGCCGGCACCAGTTTTTCAATCACCTGACGGGCTGACACCTTTCCATAGCCCATCTGCGCCAGCAGGTCGTCAGCACGGGTCGACCCAAAATCGGGAGCGACGGCCTGCAGACGATCGCCCTCCATCAGCGTCGCCGCACTCAAATCGAACCGCCGTGCCTCGCGCTCGAACACCTTCCGCCCGAGCTCAATGGCCCGGGTCACTTCCTCCTGCTGGATCAGGTGTTTGATGCGGTTCCGGGCCCGCGCCGTCACCGCGAATGACAACCAGTCACGGCTGGGGGTATGCCCGGTCGACGTCATCACTTCGACGATGTCCCCATTTTTCAGCCTGGTCCGCAGCGGCACCATGCGTCCGTTGACCCGGGCGCCGACGCACTGATGCCCTACATCCGTATGGATCGCGTAGGCAAAGTCAATGGGCGTGGCTCCCCTGGGCAGCACCTTCACCTGTCCGCGAGGCGTGAACGTGTACACCTCTTCGGGATACAGGTCGACCTTCAGGTTCGAGAGAAACTCCTGAGGGTCGCGCACCTCCTGCTGCCACTCGAGCAACTGACGCAGCCACTGGAAGTACTGTTCGTCGCGTCCCGAGCCGACCCGGCCTTCTTTGTATTTCCAGTGCGCGGCGATGCCTTCCTCGGCGCGGTGATGCATGTCGGCCGTGCGCACCTGGACCTCGAAGGCGAGCCCGCGCTCGCTGATCACCGTCGTGTGCAGCGACTGATAGCCATTGGGGCGCGGCATCGCGATGAAGTCCTTGAATCGCCCAGGTACCGGGGTCCACGTCTGGTGAATGATGCCCAGTGCGGCGTAGCAATCCTTGACCGAGGCCGTCACGACCCTCAGGGCAATGAGGTCGTACATCTGTTCAAGGTCGATCTTCTGCCGCTTGAGCTTCACCCAGATGCTGTAGAGGCGCTTCATGCGCCCATCGACCGACACCACAGGAATCTGGGCCTCGGTCAGGGTGGTGACGATGCGGCGCTTGAGGTCATCGATGCTGTCTTCGGCCGCCTGCCGGCGGGCGTCGACCCTCGACTTCAGACTCTCGTAGCCCACCGGCTCAAGAAACCGGAAGGACAATTCCTCAAGCTCGTTCTTGATTTTCGACATCCCCAGACGGTTCGCAATCGGCGCATAGATGTCGAGGGTTTCCTGGGCAATGCGCTGCCGACGGTCTTCGGTCATGTGCTGGAGCGTCCGCATGTTATGCAGACGGTCGGCCAGCTTGACGAGGATGACCCGGATATCGTCGACCATCGCCAGCAGCATCTTGCGGAAATTTTCAACCTGGCGCTCCTCGCGTGAGGAGAATGGAATCGCGCCGAGTTTGGTCACGCCTTCCACGATGTGCGTCACATCGGCCCCGAAGCGCTCGCGCAGCGTCTCTGGGGTGGTCAGGGTGTCTTCCAGGACGTCGTGCAGCAAGCCAGCGGCCACGCAGACCGCATCGAGCTTCATGCCGGCCAGAATGTCGGCCACCTCCAGTGGATGCACGAGGTAGGGTTCGCCGGAGTGGCGC
>JBIIDF010000318.1:0-3565 GCA_044238535.1 Vicinamibacterales bacterium | reverse complement strand
AGGGACGTCCATCAGCACGGCGCCGAGCGTGACTGGGCGCGCCAGGGCGATGGCGACCCATTCGTCACCGCGCTGGGCGTTTCCGCTGATCCAGCGTGTCATGGGATTACCGTCAAGCATGTCGTTGACTCGGTCGGGTCGATGCGAGACCGTCACCGTGAAGTCGATGCCCGGCACCAGCGCGGGCCGAGCGGGCGTCGCCGGGCCATTGGGGGCGGGGTCGTGCAGGGCGTAGGCCCTGATCGTGTCGCCCTGCCACATCTCGGCAATCTGCGGGGCGTCAGGACGCAGGTCAGGCATCAGCGGCGCATCGCGATTCACCACGACGATGCGCACCCCGAGGCGGGACAGGCCGTCGAACAGCGCCGGCCATTCACCTGGACGGAGCGCGGGACTGCCTGGGCCTCCGACGAAATCCTGCAGTGCCGACCCATAGCCGCTGTAGCCGTTCACGACGCGGCGTCTGTGGTCGAGCGACGCCATCTGTGCGGGGAGATTGCGTGTCCAGTTGTTACGGCTGGTGAACAGGGGCCATTCGAGCACGGCGCCCGGCGCCTGCGTGGCCATCCAGCGGGTGAGTTCGGTGCGTTCCCGGGACGGCGGGTCGACGACATGGATGGGGATTGGGCCCTCGTAGCCGTCGCGCAGGAGGCCCACCGTCAGCAACCCGCAGAGGACCACTCGAAGCGCCAGTGGTCCGACGCGACGCAGCAGCCACGCGGCCCCGAAACCGCCGAGGACACAGAGGGCCAGGGAAACCACCACCACCATGCGTGCCGGGACGCGTAGACCCGACAGCCCCGGGATCACGTCGAGCATCCACGCATAGCTGTCGTGCTGCAGGCCCATCGACATCCAGAGCGCGACAACCGCAAGGACAAGATATGTGACACGACGGTGCGGTGTTCCGGCAGCCGACGCACTATCGATCATGAAGCGCCCCGGGACGACTCCCCCAATCAATGCCAGCAGCAGGACGACCGCGCCGGGAAACAGCGTCCGCTCGGCCTCGCCACCCGCGAGGACGCCTGGCCAGGTCACCATGTGCGGCAGTGCCCGTCGATAGTCGTCGAGGGTGGCGCTGAACATCAGGATTTCGTCGCGGCTGCGTGAGAAGCCCATCGTCTGCTGCACGTCGAGGTAGACCAGCGCGACCGGCAGCATGACGGCGAGGAGCGCGGCGGCTGCGACCGACAGGTCGCGCACAGCGGGCCAGACCCCCGGGGCACGGGTGGCCCTCCCGCGTTGCGCATGCCGCACCAGCATCACCAGTTCGCCCCCCGCCACGACGAGGACCGTCACCGCAAAAAAATAAAGAAAGTAGCCGTTGCTCAGCCCCAAGGCCGTAAAGGCCGCGACGAACCCGGCTAACGCCCGTCGTTGTCCCGTCGCAAAGTAGGCATGCAGCGCCCAGAGTGCCAGAGGCATCCAGCCAGACAGCAGCATCTGCAGGCGCGACCCCAGCAGCGCCCGGTGTGGGGCGCAGACAAACGCGACGGCCGCAACAAGTGCGGCGTCGGTACGGCCGGTCAGGTGTCGCACCAGGCCGAACATCCCGGCCCCGGCCAGCCCATACGAGGCGAGCACGGCCACGTTGTGCACCAGCACCGGGTTGCCTGTCAGCCACTGCAGGGGGGCCGTGAAGACCGCCGTGCCAAGGAGATGCTCGGACCACGCGAGTGTCTGCGGATAGGGAAAAAAGAGCGTGGCGTCCCAGAGCCCCGACACGCCGTAACGCAGCCGGTCGGCATCCCATGCGAGGATGTAGGTGTTGAGCAGCGGATCGCCGAGATCGTAGGGCAGCGCAGACGGCAGGTGACGCGCCAGCGGCCACGTCATCACGACGCCCAGCATCAGGCTCAGCAGCGATACCGCGAACAGCAGAAGACCACGCACCTCGCGATTGTGCCCTAAAGCACCCGGCGGGAGTGACATGGCACAGGGACGAGGCGGTCACCTAATGGTCTGCGGGGAATCGACGACGAGAGTTGGCATCGGGATCGCACTGGTCGCCCTGGTGGTCTGCGGCCCCCGTGCAGCCTGGGCGCAGGAGCCTCCGGAGCACGCGACTTCGCCGTCAGTGGAACTGCTCGCGGCCAATCCCCTGTCCCTGCCGGGCGACGTCGATTCCAACAGTCCCGTGATGTGGGCCCTGTCAGACGGTCTGGTTCACCTCAAGGTCTTCACCTCGACGGGCGGCGTGCCCAGCGTGGCGGACGGTCTCCGGATTCGCCGGATGAATCCGTCCGTACCGGTCGACATCATGAATCCCCCCGGCAACGGAGTCTGGTTCGAGGCTGTGGTCGCCGACGAGCAGGACGTGTGGTACGCCGTGTATCACAACGAAGTGCCGGCGCACCGCTGCGAACGTCCCGACCGGAACATGCCGCAGGTGGGGCTGATGCGGTCCGAGGATTACGGCTCAACCTGGACGAACCTCGGCATCATTCTTCGGGCCAATCCCGACCGGGTCGCCTGCGGCACTGGCAACGCCTACTTCGTGGGCGGTATTGGCGATGTGTCGGCGGTGCTGAATCAGGACCGCACCGATCTGTACATCTTCTTCAGCCAGTACTCGCCCAATCCGTCCGGGCAGGGTGTGTCGGTGGCCCGACTGCCGTGGGCCCACCGCGACGACCCGGTGGGCCGGGTGGATGTGTGGGCCGACGGCATCTGGCAACCGCCCGATGCCGTGGACGCACCGGGCATGGACGACACGGCTGCGACGGTGTTCGTTTCCGCCGAAGGCTCCGCGCTCTTCCCCACAGAGCGCCCCTGGCATGATGACGCCCCGGACAACGATGCGTTCTGGGGACCGTCTGTCCACTGGAACACCCACCTCCAGCAGTGGGTGATGCTGCTGAACCGCACGGTCGACGACAACTGGACTCAGGACGGCATCTACGTGTCGTTTTCGCCGTCCCTCGACGACCCCACATTGTGGACACCGCCGTCACGCATTCTCGAAGGCGGCCACTGGTATCCCCAGGTGGTGGGCCTCGAATACGAGACGGGCACGGACAAGGAGGCCGGCGAGACCGCGCGGCTTTTCATCAGTGGCGATTCGAGCTACGTCATCCGGTTCATCCGCCCGGACGGACCCTAGCGTCGAGCGCTGACGAACGACGCGTTCAGCGCACCGACGTCGTCGCAGCCCAGCAGCTTCATGGTCCGAACGACATCCGTGCGCAGCACGTCGATCGCGCGGGCGACGCCCGTCTCCCCAGCCGCGGCGAGTCCATACGCGTAGGCCCGTCCGATGAGCACGGCCCGCGCACCCAGGCACAGTGCTTTGACGACGTCGCTGCCCGTGCGAATGCCGCCGTCGAGCAGCACCTCGGTCTGGTGCCCGACGGCAGCCACGACCTCGGGCAGGATCTCGATAGTGGCGGCCACCCCGTCGAGCTGGCGTGCACCGTGATTGGAGACCACCACCGCCGAGGCGCCCACATCGACGGCCCTCCGGGCATCATCCGCCGTGTGGACGCCCTTGACCACGATGGGACCGCCCCAGGCCTGACGAATCCAGGGGAAATCGTCCCACGACACCATGGAGGCTTCGAGC
>JBIIDF010000316.1:0-3604 GCA_044238535.1 Vicinamibacterales bacterium | reverse complement strand
CTTGACGAGCGTGTCGACCGAGCGCGGCGTCACATACGTCTGGTCGGGCCACACCCGTGCCAGCAGCGCTTCCCGACTGAACACGATACCGGGGTGCGAGGCCAGCACGTGCAGCATCCGGAACTCCTGTGCGGTGAGGTCAACCTCAGCCCCCCGCATCCGCACGCGGCGACGTGCCGGGTCGATCTCGAGCCCATGGACGGCGACGGGACGGTCGCTCGCCGACACCTGCGTCTGCCCGGGTTCGACTCCCGACGAAGCCGAGAGCCGAGGACGCCGCAGCAGGGCCCGCACGCGCGCCACCAGTTCCCGTAAGCCGAACGGCTTGGCCAGATAATCATCCGCCCCGCTCTCCAGCCCCAGCACCTTGTCGCTCTCCTCGCGCCGCGCGGTCAGCATCAGCACCGGAGTGTCCGCATTGGCACCGCCGCGCCGCGTGGCCCGGCACACGCTGATGCCATCGACGCCGGGCAGCATCAGATCGAGCAGCACCACGTCAAAGCGCGTTTGTTCCAGAGCCGCCAGGGCCGCTGGCCCATCGGTCACTGCCGTGCACTCGAGGCCTTCAAGGCGCAGGTGCAGGTCGAGCAGCGTACGGATGTTCGGGTCGTCTTCAACGATGAGGGCATGCGGCATGGGGTCTCGACGAGGCTGGCGGCAAGGCGCTGCCTCCTAGGTACCACAGACGGCTCGACTACCAGGCAGGGGAACTGCGCTGCCATCGTTTTGTCACACGGTCGCCATGCACATGCCACATCCCTTCCGTATCAGCAGGTAGTATCCTTTTCCACGGAGCGTCACCATGCACACCCTCAGTCGTTCTGCTCTCGTCTTCTCGATGGTCACCGCTGCAGCCGCGTTCACCGTGCCTGCCACCCTGTCGGCCCAGGTGCCGCCGGCGGTGCGTCGTGCCACGCCCCCCGCACAGGCCGGACCCGGTGCCCGCGCCCAGATGGGTCCGCGCGGCCAGATGCGCCGTGGAGGGCCAATGCGTCCTGGCGGGCCTGGTGGCCCCGGCGGCCCGCTCGGCGAGTTCCTGCGCGAGGCCCGTGCCCTCAACCTGAGTGACGCCCAGAAGGAACAGCTGGGCGGCATCGCCCAGGCCCGACAGGCCGCGGCTCAGGCCACGGGCCAGCGGGTGCTCGTGGCCCGGCAGGCGCTCGAGGCTGCGGTCACCAGCTCGGCTCTCAACGAAGCCGCCGTTCGTCAGGCGGCCGCCGACCTGGCAGCGGTCGAGGCCGATGCTGCCGTGCTGCGGTCGCGCGTGTATCACGAAGCCCTGTCTGTGCTGACGGGTGAACAGCAGGCCCAGCTGACGCAGATGCGTGCGCAGCGCCAGGCCCGGAGGCAACAGCATATGCAGCAGATGCGCGAACGCGCCGGCCAGCGTCGTGAGCGGCGCGCCGCGCCGCCGCCGCCCCCACAGCAGTAACCACCCTCAGGACGTCGCGCCCCGCCCATGAGGCGGGGCGCACGTCGCACTTGGAAGCGCCGACTACCGCGCCCGCAGCAGCCGCAGGCCATTCAGCGTCACCGCAACCGTTGCTCCCGTATCGGCGACCACCGCCAGCCACAACGGTGCCGCGCCCAGTACCGCCGAGACGAGGAAGGCCAGCTTCGTCAGCATGGCCAGCGCGACGTTCTGACGAATCACACCCAGCGCACGCCGCGCATGCGCGCCCGCAAACGCCGGTGCCTCGTCACCCGCCTGCCTCGTCAGGACCACATCTCCCCGTGTAATCGCCGCCGCGGCATCGTCTGCCGCGCGCTCGAGGGCGAGGCCGCCACGGAAGAGCACGCCGCGCCCCACCGCCGAGGTCACCGCCGCCACCACCGTCACCGGCGTCGAGATGACCAGCGCGCACGGACACGCCAGCACCAGGAAGATCAGCGCCCGATAGAACCATTCGGCCCACGCCCCATCCGCGAGCGGAGGGCCCACGGCCACGACCACCGCCAGCCCCGTGACCACCGGTGTGTAGACGCTCGCAAAGCGTTCGATGAAACGCTCGACACGCCCGGCGACGACCTCGCCAGCACCGCCGTCCCATCCGGGTTCGTGCCCGACGACGCGGCTCACGGCCACGCGCGCATGCTCGATGCTCCACGCTTCCATCAGGTGTGCCACGCCGAACAGCGTCGCCACCGACGCCCCCTCGGCCCACTGCCCCACCGCCGCCGCTCCGACCGCCGACACGCACACCAGCACATGCATGTCGAGCCGCTGATGCCGCAGCGCCGCCAGCGCCCGCGGCAGCACAGGGATCAGGCCCGCCAGCATCGCCAGACCATACGCGCCCGTCGACAGCAGGGCCCATCCATCCTCACCCGTATGGGCCGCCTCGGCCACGCCGCCCGTCACATCGGTATGCGCATGACCGAAGAGCGCCTCGGTCCACGTGTCGGCCGTTGCGGCATCGATGGCCCATCCCGCGAGCATCAGCACCGCGCTGGCCACGATGAAGCGCAGCGTCAGCCCGTGCAACGCGCCTGAGGGCACACCGTGGTCGTCATGCACATGCTCGCCGGGTGCATGCGAATGCGCCCCGAGACCCGTGCCTTGCACCTTGTCGAGGATGGTCTCGGTCGCGATCACCGACGCATCAAACTGCACATCGACCCGACGGCCGACGAGGTCAAAGTTGAGGTCGAGAATGCCGGGGACCTGCAGGACGTGACGAATCAGCGCGGCTTCATCCGCGCAGTCCATGCCCTGTACGTGCAGGCGGAGTTCAGATCGCACGCACCGCCGCCAGCACCTCGTCCGCGTGCCCATCGACCTTCACATCGTCCCATCGACGGATGACCTTGCCGTCGCCGCCAATGAGATACGTCACGCGCGCGATGCCCATGTATTTGCGGCCATACATCGACTTCTCCACCCACACCCCATACTTCTCGCAGACGGCGTGGTCGGCATCGGCCAGCAGGGGAAACGTGAGGCCGTACTTCTTCGCAAACTTCGCCTTGCTGGCCTCGTCGAGGATCGAGACGCCCAGCACCACGGCCTCGCGCGTGCCGAAGTCGGGCAGGCTTTCCTCGAACGCGCACGCTTCCTTGGTGCAGCCGCTCGTGTCGTCCTTCGGATAGAAGTACAGCACCACGGGACGCCCGGCATAGGCCGACAGCGTGTGCGTGGTGTCGTGCTGGTCATTCAGCGAAAACGCCGGTGCTTTCTTGCCCACGTCAATCCGTGCCATCACTCACGTCCTTTCATCCGCGCACCTACGCGCGTAGTCGCGCGCAATCCACAGCCGCCCGTCACACCCGCGCCGCACTCAGCGGGCGCCCTGAGCACGCGCGCATCCACACCCGCGATCCGCACGCGCCGCATCACGCTCACGCGCGCCGCCTTCACCGCCGGGGAGCCGCCACCGCCGCATGCGACCGCCGCGGCTCGGCGCCGCCTTCCACGGTGCCGCGGTCGACATCGACGGTAATCGCCGCCGCATAGCCATAGCGCACTTCTCCCTTGCGCCCGATCTTCTGGAACAGGTGGCCACGCTGCGTCAACGCATCGAGCATCGGGCGCGGAAACCGATCTTCAATCTCAACGCGCTCGCCTTCGTCCTTCGGATCGGCCGGGTCACGACCGGGCAGGAAG
>JBIIDF010000317.1:0-3604 GCA_044238535.1 Vicinamibacterales bacterium | reverse complement strand
TACCCCATCCGAGGCGCGGGAATTCTGGAGCACACACGGGTTGCCGCCGAGTGCTGAGGGCTTCTCCGGCTCGCCCCATGCGTCTTTCTGCCGCGATATGTCTCGACCCTCTGTCTCGTTGCCCCCCGTCATGCCTGACGACATCCGCGCCGTTGTGATTTACGGCGTCGGCTCACCTGTGGTTGTGGACGTGGAGGAGAGTCTGGCCCGCGCCGGTCTGACCGTGGCTGCGGCTGTCAGAAACCACCCCGGTGCGGTCCGGGTGCTCGACCCGTCGGTGGTGATTGCCCCGGAGGCGTTGACGGCGGCCCTGACGACGCTGCCGTTTGTGGCGCCGTTCTTCACGCCGGCGCATCGGCAGCACGTGGCCCGGGAAGCCGCGGCGATGGGATTCGGCCCGGCCTACGTCCTCGTCGACCCCAGCGTGCCGGCGCCGCGAGCCCTGAACCATGGCCCAGGGCTGTACGTGAATGCGGGCTGTACGCTGGGTGCCGCGAGTGCCTTCGGCGAATTTGTGTTCGTGAACCGCGGTGCGAGTGTGGGACATCACGCGACGATTGGCCGGTTCGTCTCCATCGGTCCGGGTGCGGTCGTCGCCGGCTCGGTGTCCCTGGGCGACGGCGTGGTGGTCGGCGCAGGTGCAACGATTCTTCCCGAGGTGACCATCGGCAGGAATGCCGTGATCGGCGCCGGCTCGGTCGTGACGAAAGATGTTCCCCCCCACTGCCTCGCCGTGGGTGTCCCCGCCCGGGTGGTGCGCACGGGGATCGCCGGTTTCAATGATCAGGAGGTGAGCTGAGATGCCTGCAGTCGATAGCGCGGTGAACGAACCGTTTCACGCACCACTGGTGATCAATTTCGCGCCCACGGGCACGGTGCCGACCCGGGAGATGTCGCCCCACGTGCCGCTCCAGCCGGATGAGATTGTGCGGGACGTCGTGGCCGCGGCCGCGTGTGGCGTGGCTATTGCGCATCTGCACGCCCGGGACGACAGTGGACGGCCGACGAACAGCCGCGAAGTGTATGGCCGGATCATCGCCGGCATCCGCGAGCGCGTGCCCGACCTGATTCTCTGCGTGTCGTGCTCGGGGCGGCGGGCTCGCAGTCTGGAGGAACGCGCTGCGGTGCTGGATTTGCGCGGGGATCTGAAGCCGGACATGGCGTCACTGACCCTGTCCTCGCTCAATTTTTCCCGCGAACCCAGCATCAATTCCCCCGAGGATGTGCGGGCGCTTGCACAGCGCATGCTCGACCGCGCCATTGTGCCCGAACTCGAGGTCTTCGACATCGGCATGATCAACGTCATCCGCTACCTGACGGACCGCGGGCTGCTTCAGGCGCCCCTCTACGCGAACCTGCTGTTCGGCAATCTCGCGACGGCACAAGCGGATCTTCTGGACATCGCCACCCTCGTCAGCCGACTGCCGTCAGGCGTGACCTGGGGCGTGGCGGGACTGGGCGCCGCACAGTTGCCTGTGACGGCTCTCGGTGTGGCGTTTGCACCCGCGGTCCGCATCGGGCTGGAAGACAACCTCTGGCTGGACCGCGCACGCACGCAACCCGCGACGAATCTGGCATTGGTCGAACGCACGCGCCGACTGGCAGACGCTGTCGGGCGGCCGATCATGTCGCCCGGGCAGTTGCGCCGCCACCTGTCCCTGCCGCGGATGTGATCTCAGCGCTGCCGGACACCGCACCATGCCGGTCCACCTCTACACGATCACGTGGAATGAAGCCGACATGCTGGGCTTCTTCTTCCGCCATTACGACCCGTGGGTCGACCGCTATGTGATCCACGATAACGGGTCGACCGATGGCACGCTGGATTTGCTGCGTGCACATCCGCGGGTCGAGATCCGCCGATTCGAGCGCGTGCATGCCGACTCGTTCGTGCTGTCGCACACCCGGCTGCAGAACCAGGTCTGGAAAGAGAGCGCATGCACGGCTGACTGGGTCGTGATCACGGCGGTCGATGAACATCTGCACCTGCCGGACCAGCCGGTGCAGGACTACCTGCAGGACTGCACCCGTCAGGGGGTGACCTGCATCCCTGCCCTTGGCTACCAGATGTACTCCCGCGAGATGGCCGACCCCGCCGAGCGGTTGTGCGAGACCCGCACGATGGGTGTGCCGTTCGAGCCCTTTAACAAACTGAGCCTGTTCAATCCCTCAGCCGTGTCCGCCACCGGCTATGAGGTCGGTCGCCACCTGGCGAAGCCCTCGGGCCGGATCCGATGGCCCGAGCGCGACCGTCTCCTGCTGCTGCATTACAAGTGCATCGGCTACGAACGCTCGTGGCAGCGCGACTATTTTCTGAAATCCGGCCTCGGGCCGACCGACCTCGCCAGGGGTTACGGCATGCACTACCTGCAGAGCGCCGCCGAGTTCCAGACAACCTGGGAGGAGTATGAGCGCCGGGTTGAAGATATCGCCCGTCCCGATCTGCACCCGTGGAGGACCCATCCAGGGAGACGCCCCTGGCGTTCTGCCTGGTGGCACTGGCGTCGTCGCTTTGCGTGGGGCTGACGGCGTCGCCGGAGGGCCGATTGTGTCCGGTCCATACCGGGAACCGCGGCGGATCCTCCACCCACGATCCGGGGAGCCGCGCTACCTGCTTCGCGTGGCAGGACACGACAGATTTCCCGCGGACCGTTTCTGACGGGATCGTGTGCGGCCGCGTTCCCCGGGGCATAGGACGACCGGGGTGCAGAGGACGTGTGACGGCGCCCTCCCAGAACTGCCGCGAGTGCTGCGCTTCAGACGTGCCCAGTGGCAGTCGGGTAGATCCGGGCCGCACTATACTGCGCGGCATGCCGAGGTTCCTCAGCGTTCTGCGCGGTCTGCTGCTCGTCACCCCTCTGCTCGCCGTGGCCGGTCCGGCCTGGGCCGAGGTGGTCAGGTTCGACATCACGAGCCGTGCGCCCATTGGACATTCGGGCTACGAGAAAATCATTGGCATTGCCCGTTTCGCCGTCGATCCGCGGGCGCCCGGCAACGCCGTGATTGCGGACGTGGACAAGGCGCCCCTGAACAGCGACGGCAAGGTGGAGTTTTCGAGCGACGTCTACATCCTGCAACCGATGAACCCGGCACACTCGAACGGGGTCGCGCTCGTGGACGTACTCAACCGTGGCCGCAAGATCGTGCTCGGCGGCTTCAACCCCGGCGCCACCAACGACCCAGTGACCGATGCGGATCTGGGCGACGGGTTCCTCATGCAGCGTGGCTACACGGTGGTCTGGGTCGGCTGGGAATTCGACATCCGCCGCGTCAGCGGCCGGCAGGGCGAGGCCGAGCGCGGCGCCGGTCTGGCGATTGAGATTCCGTCAGCCCGTGGCGTGTCGGGCGTCATTCGCGCCAGCATCACCCCGAACGATGCCGGCCCGCAGACGGTGGGCGACCTGGCCGGCTACCGGCCCGTCGACGACAACGCTCCAGACACGACGCTGAGTGTGCGGGACGGCGAGTTCGGCGCGAAGATGCGCATCAGCCGCGAACGGTTCACCGTGCGCGGCAACCAGGTCACGCTCGCGGGCGGCTTCGAGAAGGGACGCACCTACGAATTGACCTATCGGCCCACCGAGTGGCCTGTCTCCGGGTTGGG
>JBIIDF010000314.1:0-3605 GCA_044238535.1 Vicinamibacterales bacterium | reverse complement strand
ATTCGATGCGCCGACCTGGGCGAGATCGGGCCATTTGTTGTCGCGGCCCTTCACCAGGCCCGTGGCCTGCACCAGTTCGAGCGTGCCGTCGTTGTCAAAATCCTCAAACCGCGTATCCCACCCCCACGCACTGTGCGCGACACCGCGTTCGAGGCCGCGCTCGATGTAGGGGGCCCGGCCCTGGCGCATCTCCTCCGCCTGCCCGGTGCTCTCCCACAGAAAGTGGCTTTCACCAAGCGCGAAGGGCGACCCGATGTTGCTGACGGAGATATCGAACACGCCGTCGCCGTTGATGTCGCCGAAATCCGCGCTCATCCCCTTGAAGGAATCGAGCCCCAGGACCGCCGACTCAGGCGTTGCCGCCGTCTGGCGTCCCGTCAGCTCCCGGAGTTTCACGGAACCGGGCGTGGACTCGTTCAGCAGCAACTGGTCAGGGCCGAAGTCGTTGGCGATGTACAGCTCGCTCAGGCCATCGCGGTTCAGATCCGCCGCCCCAATCGCCAGCGTCCACGCGCGCGCGCCATCACCGGGAAAGACATTCCCCGCATCGGTATATCGCTGCGGCCCGGCCGTATGCAGGAAAATCCGGTTCAGCCCGCCGTTCCGTGCGCGCGAAAAATCGGCGTTCATTTCGAACGGCACGGCCGAGTCGGGGTTGGTGATCTCGGCCCCATCCGGGTAGTAGTTGCCGACGATGAGATCCTGATGCCCGTCGCCGTCGACATCGCTGAACGCCGCGGTCGCCGTCCACCAGCGCTCGGCCTGTCCGCTCGGGACCAGTTCTTCCGTGGCATACAGCGCCTGCGTCAGCGGTGCCGGTCCGTCAGCCGGCTGGCGCAGCAGCAGCAGCGGGGCCCGGCCATAGAAGGCGACCAGCACGTCGGTCAGTCCGTCTTCGTTGATGTCTGCCAGGCGGCACACGGACGGATGCACAGTCCGGCGGTCGACGCGCGCCCCGAAGTCGATCACGAACGGGGCGTAGCGGTCGCCGGTCCCTGGGACCGGACGAATCTCGAGCGCCTTGCTCTTGACGTCCGTCCGGCAGAGGTCGTTGGGCAGGCCATCCCCATCGAGGTCGCCGAGGGCCACCGACTCGCCCACCTGATAAAAGTAGAACTGCATGTGACGGGCCGTCTGATTGACGGGATGCTCGACGCCGCCTGCCGGCGCAGGCACGTCAGGCAGCGTCTGCACATCCATGCGGAATCGGCTGCCCAGGGTGCGCGTTTCCTCAGGCGTCGCGGTCGGCAGGGCCGCCATGGCGCCGAGGGTGCCGGTCACCAGCGCCACCACCAGAATCACCGGCAGGTTATGGCGACGATAGCTGCCCGGCGGTGGGCCGGGCGTGTGTGTTCCGCTCATCTCAGGGTCATCCTTCTCCGTCGGTGTCCGTAATGAGGCGGGCGAATCGGCTTACCGACGCGCCAGTTTCGCAGGCGGGCATCCCGCGACCGGGTCCACTTCCGGCAGATCGTCCCCGGGCGTCGGCAGCTGCTTGAGGAATTCCAGAAGATCAAGCCGCTCCTCGTGGGTGAGCGTCGTGCCGTATTCGTGGCCCGCATTCGAGTTGCCCGGCAGGCGGGTGTCGAACTTGAAGGCCCCCTGGAACGGCGTCGACACGCGACCGACGCGGACAGGGTCGAATTCGAGGTTCCCCGTGTAGAACTCGCGGGGACGCTCGTTGGCCGGCAGCAGCAGGTCGTACATGGTCGGCACCGACCCGTTGTGCAGGAACGGTCCCGCGGCCCAGTAGCCGGCCAGTGGCCGCGCCGGATACGCTTCACAGGCGCGCAGTAGGTTGGCCCGGTTGCCAATCCACTCGTCCTTCTGCTGCTGCGTCAGGCCCGCATCGGTGAGTCCTCGCTGGACGATGCCGTTCAGCACCAGCCCGATGACCGAGGCCCCGGGCTCGTCGGTCCGCATCCCAATGCGCGAGGCATCAAGCGTGCGTGTCGCAAAGTTGCGGGCGTCGGTCGGGTCGGTGCCCAGTTCGTCGACGGGATACAGCGGGATCATGATGTAGCGCTTGTTCTGACGGACGGCCACCTCGTCAGCGGCCAGCGGTGTCCGTTCGCGGCGGGGCGCATGGCAGGACGCGCACTGTGCGGCATAGATCGCCTCACCGCGAGTGACGCGCGCCTGGTCGAGGGCGCCGAACATGTGGTCGGGCCATCGCGGAATCGCAAATGACTTCATCAGCTCCTCGAGCTCGACCATGTTCTTCAGGCGCGCGCTGGAAATGAACTGATCGCCCTTGGCGGAATCGCCGGGGAACACGAGGCTGGCATTCACGGCGAGTGCCTCGATGACATTGCGGTGCAGGGGCGAACGAATGGATCCGTTGGTCTGCACCCAGTCGTATTCGTGGGCGTTCCACAACGGGAGGGCCTTCACTGGCGCGTTCAGTGCCCGCAGGTTCTCCTTGCCAAGCATGCGGTACAGGCGGTTGCCACCGGCTCCCAGCGCGTCGATGCGGCCGAAGCCGCCCTCGGTGTTCTGCTCCTTGCGGCGACGGTTGCTGAGGGCTTCCTGGGCCTTGTCGGCCGCCGACCGCTCAATAAACGCCTGCACCTCGACCCAGAGCTTCGCGGCATTGGCAACGCTGAACTTGTCCTTCAGCACCGCCTTGGCAAAACGGTCGGCCTTGATCGGAGAGTTCGCCGTAATCGCCAGGCTGGCATACAGCGCGACGACGAACCGGTCGAAATCAATCATGCCCGGGCCGCCTCGCACAAGGAGGCTCTGGCCCTTGTAGGTGATCTGGCCCACGTGGCAGGCGGCGCATGTGACCCCCATATGCACCTGACCGGTGAGCGGGTCGGGATCGTCCTTGGCAAACCCGATCTGCAGTTTGTCCGGGTTCTCGGCGCTGCGGCGCGACGGAATGAACCGGAAGCGCGACATGAACTCGTCGTCAATCAGCTTGGCGGTGCTGTCCCCCTGCTCGAGGTTGATGAACCACTCGTACGGCATGACCTGCGAGCCCTGCGACAGGTGGTAGAACCGATCCAGTTGCTCATCGGTGAGCGGCACCGCGTCGGGCACCACTTCCTCCTGCACCTGCACCGGGGCCGCCAGGTCGCGCAGCGAGAACTCATACACTCCCGTCAGCATCAACCCGATCGCACCGGCGCCAATCACGCCCACAATTATCAGCGCCGTCACTGCCAGCGTTCGCTTCTGTGCCATGCCGCTACTCCTCCGTCCCCGGACGGCCGTGCCCGTCCATCGCCTGTACGGCGGATGCTGTGCCTCTGCGGCTTGCACGGAAGCGCGCAATGTCTGCGTAAATCGATTGCCGGACCCGATTGACCCAGCCGAGTGGCCGGTGTTCCGGCAGCGTCCGCCACGGGTTGAAGCTCAGGTCCTCGCCGATGGTGTGCGGTCCCGGCGGCGCCACCGACTGCGCCGGAATTCTCAGCGTCGCCACGGTTTCCGGCGGGGACAGCGCGTCACTCCATTCGACGGAACTGTCTTCCATCGGCATCCGCACCGGGTCGGTCTGGAAGTGCACCTGGAGGTCGAACCACGCGTCCTGGGTGGCGAGATCGTCGCGCAGACGTCCGTTCAGGTAGTTCGGAGGCGCGTCTGGTCCCGGGACCCTG
>JBIIDF010000315.1:0-3605 GCA_044238535.1 Vicinamibacterales bacterium | reverse complement strand
CGCATTTCGTGGAACCGACCATCATTCGCATGCCCGCACAGACCGCGGTGGTGTGTCACGAAACGTTCGCGCCGATTCTCTACGTGCTCGACTACGAGCACATGGACGATGCCATCGCCCTGCACAACGGCGTGCCCCAGGGCCTGTCGAGTGCCATCTTCACCGAGAGCATGCGCACGGCCGAGGCCTTCCTGTCGGCCGGCGGGTCGGACTGCGGCATCGCGAACGTGAACATCGGCACCTCGGGTGCCGAAATCGGTGGCGCCTTCGGCGGCGAGAAGGAAACAGGCGGGGGCCGCGAGTCGGGCTCTGATGCCTGGAAGGGCTACATGCGTCGGCAGACCAATACGGTCAACTGGTCGACCAGTCTGCCCCTCGCACAGGGCATCACGTTCGGGTAGCGCGGACGGGAGCGCCGGCAGACGGGGTAACATGGCCGCATGACTCACGCGACCTTTACGACCTCTGCCGGCACCTTCAAAGTGCGGCTGTTCGACGAGCAGGCCCCGAAGACCGTGGCCAACTTTGTCGGACTGGCCACCGGCACCAAGGAGTGGAAAGACCCGAAGACCGGCGCGATGGTGACCCGTCCGTTTTACGACGGCCTCATTTTTCACCGGGTCATCGACGGCTTCATGATTCAGGGCGGCTGCCCTGAGGGCAACGGCCGCGGCGGCCCTGGCTATCGCTTCAACGACGAATTCGGACCCGGACTCCGCCACGACCGGCCGGGCCTGCTGTCGATGGCCAATGCCGGCCCGAACACCAACGGCTCGCAGTTCTTCATCACGCTGGCCCCCACCGACTGGCTCGACAATCGCCACGCCATCTTCGGAGAGGTCGTCGAGGGCATGGACATCATCTCGGCCATCGGCAAGACCCCGACCCGCCCCGGCGACCGTCCCGCCACCGACATCGTCATCGAGAAGGTCGCGATCGAAACCACCTAGGCCTGTCTCGGGGGCGACTCAGTCGCCCTCGAGCAGCGGCACCCCGGACGAGGCCGAACCCAGCAGGCCGGTCTCGCTGTAGATGCGCAGTTTGTCGCGCGTATCAAAGATGTCGAGGTTGCGCATCGTCAGCTGCCCGATGCGATCCTGGGGCGTGAAGAATGCCTCGCCCTTCTCCATGGTGAGGCGCTCGGGCTTGTAGGTGAGGTTCGGGCTGCTGGTGTCGAGAATCGAGTAGTCGTTTCCGCGCCGCAGCTCGAGCGTCACCTCGCCGGTCACGGCGCGGGCCACCCAGCGCTGCGCGGTCTCGCGCAGCATCATCGATTGCGGGTCGAACCAGCGCCCCTGATAGAGCAGCCGACCGAGCCGCCGGCCGTTCAGCCGATACTGCTCGATGGTGTCCTCGTTGTGGATGCCGGTGACCAGACGTTCGTAGGCGATGTGCAGCAGCGCCATCCCCGGCGCTTCATAGATGCCGCGGCTCTTGGCCTCGATGATGCGGTTCTCAATCTGGTCGCACATGCCCAGGCCGTGACGACCGCCAATGGCATTGGCTTCGGTGAACATCGCCAGCGCATCACTGAACGTGCGCCCGTTCAGCGCCACGGGCTGACCGTCCTCGAAACGCACCGTCACCTCTTCCGCGGCCACCGGCACCTCGTCCCGCCAGAACGCCACGCCCATGATGGGCTGGACGATCGTGATGCCCTTGTTGAGGAACTCGAGGTCCTTGGCTTCATGCGTGGCGCCGAGGATGTTCGAGTCGGTCGAGTACGCCTTCTCGACGCTCATCTTGTACTCGAAGCCGTTGGCGATCATGTAGTTCGACATCTCGGTGCGGCCGCCGAGTTCGTCGATGAAGCGCTGATCGAGCCACGGCTTGTAGATGCGCAGCTGCGGATTGGCCAGCAGCCCGTAACGGTGGAACCGCTCGATATCGTTGCCCTTGAATGTCGACCCGTCACCCCAGATGTTCACCTCGTCCTCGCGCATGGCGACGACAAGCATCGTGCCGGTGACGGCGCGACCGAGCGGGGTGGTGTTGAAGTAGGTGGCGCCGCCGGTGGAGATATGGAAGGCCCCGCACTGAATGGCCGCCAGCCCCTCGGCCACCAGTTGCGGTCGGCATTCAATCAGTCGGGCCTGCTCCGCCCCATAGGCCATCGCCTTGCGGGGAATATCGTCGTAGTCCTTTTCGTCCGGCTGGCCGAGGTTGGCCGTGTACGCGTAGGGAATCGCGCCGTGCGCCCGCATCCAGTGGAGGGCGGCGCTGGTGTCCAGACCGCCGGAAAATGCGATGCCGACCCTGTCGCCGGCAGGAAGATGCTGAAGAATCGTCGCCACGTCACGCTCCCGAAAACGCCATCATACGCGACGGCGCCGCGTGTCACTCACGGCGTCGACGGACGCCGGTCGAGCAATTGCCCGGTGGCGGCGTCGAGACTGACGAGGGCTTTCTGGTAGTCCGCGCGGGCGCGGGCTTCGCGGAGCCGGGCATCGGCCGTCGCCAGCTCGCGCAGGTTCACGAGAAACTGGGTGGAATCGCCCAGTTGGAACCGGTCGCGCTCGAGCCCTTCGAGCTCGACGGCCACCGCCACCTCCTGCTGCAGCAGGGTCAATCCGGCACGCGCGGCCTCGACCGCGCTCAGCGCATCCTGGACATCGGCGCCGATTTGGTCGGCCACCCACTGCCACTCGAGCTGCAGGGTGGTCAACTTGGCTTCGATTTGCCGGGCTTTCCCGATAGCCTTGCGGCGCTGCAGCGGCAGCGCGAACGTCACGCCGAACTGCGCGTTCTGTCCCTGGCGGCTGATTGATCCGTCGCCGGTGCCCTGCCAGGTTTCTCCGAACAGGTCGAGTGACGCCAGCCGCTGGTTCTGCGCCAGGCGCAGGGCCACCTCCTGCTGCTCTCGCTTGGCTTGCACGCTGAGGAGTTCGGGGCGGCGTTGCCGGGCCACATCAATGAGGATGTGTTCAGAGCCCGGCACGCGATCGCCTGACGCAGGCAGCGGCGGCAGCTGTTCGGTTGACGGCCGTATGGGCGACCCGTCGGAGCGCCTGAGAAACAGCGATAGGTCGATGGCGCGCAGTTGCACGAGCCGTTCAGCCGCCACCAGCGCCGACCGCCGCTGGAGGATGGCGCGCAGGTTGTCCGTGCGTTCTACGGGTGCCAGCTGCCCCAGCTGGGCCGCATCGGCCAGCTGCTGGTCGCGCGCCTCGGCAAGCAGCAGCAGATCGCGGGCGACCTGATACTGACGGCCTGCGGCCACCCAGTCCCAGTAGGCCGCGAGCGCCTGCTTGTAGGCCGAGAGCCTGGACTTCTCGAGGTCCTGCTCGGCCCGGGTCATGTCAAGCGACGCCGCTTGCCGGTCCGCGCGTCTCGCGTCGATCGCGCGGTCTTGCAGCAGCGGGACGCGCAGACCGGTCAACCACTCCCCGCCGGACAGGGTCTGGGCCTTGCCGTCGTAGGGCGCGAAGGTGCCCTGACCACTCCGATACCCCGCGTAGAGGTCAATCCCGAGGGTGGAAAGGGGCTGTTCAAGCACGCTGTAGGTGCGCGTATTGTCGTAGTAGCCGTCCATCCGGGAGACGGTGGACTTGGCTTTCAGATCGAAGGCGCCCTGCGTGGCCAGAAGGGCCCCGCGGGCTTCCTCC
>JBIIDF010000054.1:0-12790 GCA_044238535.1 Vicinamibacterales bacterium | reverse complement strand
AACTGGTTTGACGGGCCCACAATGAAGGTGTCGAACGTGTAACGGGGATTCAAACCATTCGAGAGTGGGGCCGGGACCTGATCGCCCAGTGGCGGCTCAAGGGTCGAGAGGGACGCGTCTGGAGTCGGGGCGGGAGGCGTGTGGAGGGTAAACACCTCGGGTTCGGGTGCGGTCGTCGGCAAACCGACCTCGAAGCAGACGGTGGTTTGGGCCCGGCCGGCTTCGTCCAGGGCTTCATTCAGGACGCTGGAGTAATGCCTGGGGAGCCATTCTGTAAAGAGGGGTGCGGGGACGATTACGGTCAGCTGGTGGCCGTGGTCGTGCTTCAGCTGTGTGGGCTTGAACCACGTCGAGTAGCTGTGGGGACCGACCTTGCCCTCTATAAGGTGCAGGATGTGGTCCCAGATGGTATCCGTGGCCATAGTGCGAATGTGTGAGATGTGGTGTTTTTCCACAAGGTTTTCCACAGATGTGGAAAACTTTAGAAACGCCCCGCCACTCTAGCATGCACTTCCGCTCTTTACAGACCGGGAGAGGTCCGACTAGAATCGGTGGTTCGTTCTGAGGAGTTTATGGCACGAGCTAAGAAGGGTAAGCGTACGTATCAGCCGAATAACCGCCACCGGGCGAAGACCCACGGGTTTCTCGTGCGGATGGCGACGAAGGATGGCCGCGAGGTCATCAAGCGTCGGCGGGCCAAGGGCCGCAAGCGTCTGACTGTCTCTGACGAAGCCTAGGCCGATGGCCAGGTTCCGCGCGCAGGAGCACATCAGGGCGCGCGAAGAGTTTGAGGCGATTTACAGCGGCGGGCGGCGCGTGTCGGGGCGTCTTATGACGCTTTTTATTGGGTCGAACAACAGAAAAAACGCGAGGCTCGGGATTGCGGCAACCAGAAAGATCGGGTCCGCGGTCATCCGAAACCGTGCCAAGCGCCTGGCCCGCGAAGTATTCCGCCATCACAAGCCGGAGGCGGGTCTCGACGTCGTCGTCGTGGCCCGCAGGGAAATGGCTCATGCCCCCTACACCGCCGTTGAGGCCGAGTTTCGTGCACTCCTCGACCGACGCTTCCCCAGAGCCCCATCGTCGTCCAACCGCACCGGCCCGGATCGTGCTGGTGCTGATTCGCGGGTATAAGGTGGCGGTATCTCCCTGGTTCACCGGGGCGTGCCGGTATACGCCCGGCTGCGCCGACTACACGGCCGAGGCCATCCGGCGGTTTGGTCTCACGCGCGGAGGCTGGATTGGTCTGCGGCGCATCGCCCGATGTCACCCCTGGGGGGGATTCGGCATCGATCCTGTTCCCGAACACATTTCTCGGTAACCCATCCCAATGGAACGTCGCGTCCTGCTCGCTATCTCCTTGTCGTTTCTGGTGCTGTTTCTGTACCAGACCTATGTGATTCCTCCGCCCGCCCCAGAGTCGGCGGCGCCCACGGCTGTGCAAGGCGCGGGAACCCCGGCTCAGGCGGCCCCCGTCCAGGCGGCGCCAGTCGCAGCGGGTCCGACGGTGACGGTCACGACGGGCGATAGTGAGGAACGCGACATTGTGGTCGACACCACAACCGTTCGCGCCGTCTTCACGAATCGTGGTGCGCGCCTGTCGCACTGGATTCTCAAGGACTACAAGAACGATGCCGGTCGGCAGCTCGACCTCGTGCCCGACGCTCAGAAGCTGGGTGCGGCACTGCTGCCCTTCTCGCTCAGGCTGCCCGACGACGCCACGACGAGTCGAGTGAATGGGGGGCTGTACCGGACATCGGCGACCGCGGTTGATGCGACGGGCGGTCCCGCGTCTGTGACGTTTGACTATAGCGACGCGTCGGGGTTGACGGTGTCGAAGACGTTCGCGTTCGACCCAGCCGGCTACGTGGTGACCATGACCGTGGTGGTGCAGCAGGCTGGGAGCGCCGTCACGCCGACGGTGGAGTGGGGCCCTGGCCTCGGTGACGACATCGCCCGCGCCAAGCCCGCCAGTTTCCTCTCCCCCAGTTACTCCACGCCCGCGCAGGCGATTTATCACGAGTCCGGCAGCGTGACGCGTCTGTCTCAGGCGACGCCAGGGCGCCTGACGGGCGCCTATCGGTATGTGGGCATTGACGACCATTACTTCACCGCCCTGGCCCTGAACGACTTTGCGGCGCCGAGCCCGGTGACGTTCGGCCACACGCCCTTCGTCGTCGAGGCGACGGCCGATGGCACCCCGGCCGGCCGCTATGTGGCGTTCTCGGTGCAGGCCGGGTCGGCCGGGACCGCCCAGCGCTTCTATGTGGGCCCCAAGGAATTCGACATCCTGCGCGCGGTCGACACCGAGCTGGTGCGCGTCATCAATTTCGGCTTCTTTGCCCCGCTGGCGGTACCACTGCTCCGGGCGCTCAAGTGGGTGCAGACCTATGTGGGCAACTGGGGCTGGTCGATCATCGTCCTCACGATCCTGATCAACCTGGCCATGTCGCCGCTGCGCCAGAAGTCGGTCAGCTCCATGCGGAAGATGCAGGAGATTCAGCCGCAGATGAAGGCGATTCAGGACCGGTATTCGAAGTATTCGATGACGGACCCGGCTCGTCAGAAGATGAACGAGGAAGTCATGGCGCTCTACAAGGCCAAGGGCGTCAATCCGGCGAGTGGTTGCGTGCCGATGCTGCTGACGTTCCCGTTCCTGTTCGCGTTTTACGGCATGCTCTCGCAGGCGATTGAGCTTCGTGGGGCCGAGTTCTTCGGCTGGATCGTGGACCTGTCACGCCCCGACCCGCTGTTGATTACTCCCCTGCTGATGGGCGCAACGATGTTCTGGCAGCAGCGCATCACGCCGACGTCTGCGGATCCGGTGCAGCAGAAGGTGATGATGATCATGCCGGTGATGTTCACCTTCATGTTCCTGTCGTACCCGAGCGGCCTGGTGATCTACTGGACGCTCAGCAACCTGTGGGCCATCGGCCAGCAGTATCTGTCCACCACGCTGGCGCCGGCGCCGGCCAGAAAGTAAGGGGTCCCCGCCATGTCGAAGTCCGCAGAGATCGCCCAGTTTGTCGAGACTGTTGCCCGTCAGATGGGCCTGGAGCTGACGGCACAGGCTGAAGAAATGGAAGACGGTCTCCGGGTCAACCTCGAGGGCGAACAGGGTGTGATGCTGACCCGCCGCCAGGGCGAGGTACTGGCATCGCTGCAGCACGTGGTGTCGTCGGTCTACCGTCAGGAGACACTCGACGGCCGCCGGTTGGTGGTCGACTGCAACGGGTTCCGCAAGGGCAAGGACGCCGAACTGAAGCAGATGGCCATCTTCCTCGGGGAGAAGGCCAAGTCGACCGGGTTTGCGCAGGAAATGGGTCCGCTCAACCCGTACGAGCGGCGTATTGTGCATCTGGCCATTGGTGACATTCCCGGGGTGTCGACCGAGAGCATCGGCGACGCCTTCGAGAAGACCGTCATCATTTCGGCGGAATAGCAGGTTCTGCACGGTCCGCCCGTGTTCTCCACCTCCGATACCATCGTCGCGGTCGCCACGCCTCACGGGCGGGGCGCCGTGGGGATGGTGCGGATTAGTGGGCCCGAGGCGCTGGCGATCGTCGGCCGGCTGACTGGTCGGTCGCAGCCATTCCATCCACGGCGGGCGACGCTGTGTCGCATGGCGTTTGCGCCAGACACGTCCCTCTCTGACGAAGTGCTGGTGACCTGCTTTCCTGCCCCTGATTCGTATACGGGCGAGGATGTCGTCGAGATCGCCGGGCATGGCAGTCCGTTTCTGCTGGCGGCGATGGTGGAGGCGGTCTGTCGCTCGGGAGCACGGATGGCGGAACCGGGCGAATTCACGCTTAGGAGTGTCGTACTCGGCAAGCGCGACCTGGTGCAGGCGGAGGCCGTGGCGGACCTGATCGAGGCGGTGACGCCGATGCAGGTACGGGTGGCGTTCGAGCAACTAGACGGCACACTGAGCGCGGCCATCGCGCAGACCGAGGCGCGCTTGTTTGAGGTGCGCGCCGCACTCGAGGCGTCACTGGATTTTCCGGACGAGGGCTACCACTTCATCACACCGGAGGCGGTCCGGGAAGGACTGGGGCGGGTGGCGGCCGACATTGACCGCCTCCTCTCGACGTCTTCCCGTGGCCGTCTGATTCGCGAGGGTGCGCTCGTCGTGCTGGCCGGCGCGCCGAACGCCGGCAAATCGAGCCTGTTCAATGCGCTGGTGCATGCGCCCCGGGCAATCGTGACACCGATACCCGGAACGACACGAGACGTGTTGACTGAGCGCGTGGTCCTTGACGGGGTCTCGGTGACACTCGTCGATACGGCCGGCGATCGGACGACGCCGGATGTCGTGGAGCTGGAGGGAGTCGCACGCGCACGACAGGCGGTGCAATCGGCCAGTGTGGTGATTGTGGTGGTGGACGGTTCGCGTCCCCTGGCACCGGACGATGAGGTCGTGCTGTTGGCGACGTCTGGCGCAGCGCGCGTGGTGGCGGTTAACAAGTGTGACAGGGAGCGGGTGGTCGGTCGAACCTGGGGAGAGGACGAAGAGGTGATGGTGTCGGCGACGGCCGGGAACGGAATGGGCGCCCTGTGTGCAGCGGTGGTGCAACGACTGGGACGGCCGTCGGTGGCACCGCATCCCGATCCACAGGTGACGAATCTGAGGCATGTGCTGTGTCTCGAGCGCGCTCAGGCTGCGGTGACGCGTGCGATTGAGGCGGCTGGCAGAGGAGAGGGCGAGGGTGTACCCGAGGAATTTCTCGTGGTGGACATCGACGACGCGCAGCGGGCGCTCCAGGAGTTAACGGGGGCGCGTTCAAGCGACGATGTGCTGGCCTACGTGTTTTCCCGGTTTTGTCTTGGAAAATAGATTGACATCATGACTAAATTCGATGTCATTGTGGTTGGGGCAGGACATGCCGGCGTGGAGGCGGCGTGGGCCGCGGCGCGGCTCGGTTGTCACGTGGGGTTGTGTCTGCTATCCCGGGAGACAGTCGGCCACATGCCATGCAATCCCGCCATCGGGGGGACGGCCAAGGGCCATCTGGTTCGTGAGATCGACGCCATGGGTGGGCTGATGGGGCGTGCGATTGACGCCACTGGTCTGCAGTTCAAGTTGCTCAATCGGAGTCGGGGCCCTGCGGTCTGGTCACCTCGCGCGCAGGCGGACAAGTCGACGTATGGGGTGTGGATTCGCCAGGCGCTTGAGGCGTCTCCTGCGATCGAATGGATTGAGGGTCGGGCGGGGTCGGTGCTGACGGAGGCGGGTCGTGTCTCGGGGTTGGTGCTTGAGGATGGCCGTCGTTTCCGTTGTCGTGCACTGGTGGTCACCACCGGGACGTTTCTGAATGGGCTCGTTCACGTGGGCCGCGAGCAGCGGCCGTCCGGTCGGGCCGGCGAGCCACCGTCGGTGGACCTCGCCGAGTCGCTGCGCGGATTCGGCTTCACAATGGGGCGGCTCAAGACGGGTACACCTCCCAGGCTCGACCGTGCATCAATCGATTTCGCGGCTGGCGAGTCGTCTGGAGTGTTCCACGTGGAACATGGGGATGAACACCCTGTGCCGTTTTCGTTCTCCACGACGATGGCTCCGCGTAATCGACTGGCGTGCTGGCTGATGCACACGACACCAGAGGTGCATCGCCTTGTCCGTCAGCACATCGACCAGAGTCCTCTCTATAACGGGCAGATTTCTGGCATTGGTCCGCGATACTGTCCGTCGCTCGAAGACAAGGTCATGCGCTTCCCCGAGCGGGAGCGGCATCAGTTGTTTCTGGAGCCGGAGGGGCTTGATGCTCGGGAAGTCTATCTGAATGGATTCTCCATGAGTCTTCCGACCGATGTTCAGGAGCGTCTGGTGCGCGCGCTGCCTGGACTTGAAGACTCTCGGATGCTACGGCCCGGCTACGCCATCGAATACGACTTCGTGCAACCCACGGAGTTGTCATCCACGCTTGAGGCGCACCGCCTGCCAGGATTGTTTCTCGCTGGGCAGATCAATGGCACGTCTGGCTACGAGGAAGCCGCTGGCCAGGGGTTACTGGCGGGCGCCAATGCTGCCCTTCAGTCGCTGGGCCGTCCCCCGCTGACTCTGAGGCGAGACGAGGCCTATCTGGGCATCATGGTGGACGACCTGGTGACCCGAGGATGTCTCGAGCCCTATCGGATGTTTACATCCAGAGCCGAGTACCGGTTACTGCTCCGCATTGACAACGCGGATCTGAGGCTGACACCACGGGCACAGGCCAATGGACTGGTGTCTGGCGACGACTGGGACAGATTTCAGAGTCGCCAGCGGCGATTCGAGCGGAATGTGGAGGAGATTCGTTCGGCTCGCATTCGCACGGAGACGGGTCAGACGGTGACGGGTGACCAGTGGCTTCGGCATCCGTCCTCGCGGCTCGACACCTTGATTGAGACGCGGCGAATCAACTGGCAGGAGCCGTCGGAGCCGTTGGCCGCCGGCGTTCTGGCAGTGGACCGCCTGTCGGTAGAAACGACGATCAAGTTTGAGGGGTATCTTCGTCGGCAGATGCAGTCTGTCGAGCGAGGGTTGCGTCAGGAGCAACGGAAGATTCCACCCGCGTTTCCCTATGCGCGCGTCCCCGGGCTGTCGAATGAAATGGTGCAGCGACTGACGGAGATTCGGCCTGACACACTGGGGCAGGCGATGCGCATTCCAGGCGTGACGCCCGCTGCGGTTGCCGTGGTTGGTGCATATGTCGAGCGGTGGGCACATGGCCACGATTGAGCTTCGAACCCGAATTGCCGGGCGTGCCCAGCAGGCGGGCGTGTCGATGACCGACGCGCTACACGAGGGACTGGCCTGCTATTACGAGGTGCTGGCGAAATGGAACGCCAAGGTCAATCTCACGGCGTTTAGACTGACCGCCGCTGGTGAAGACGAGGCGATCGACCGCCTGCTGATTGAACCTGTAGTCGCCGCCCGTCATGTGCCGAGTCATGCGGTCGACCTTCTGGATGCGGGCAGCGGTGGCGGAAGTCCCGCGCTTCCGCTCAGACTGGCGCTGCCTCACCTTTCTCTGCGGATGGTGGAGTCGCGCACGAAGAAGGCGTTGTTTCTGCGCGAAGCGATTCGCGTGCTTGGGTTGTCCAGGGCCTGGGTCGAGGCGGCTCGGTTCGAAGACCTTGTGAGTTCACCAACGCTCAGGGAGTCTGTCGACGTGGTCAGTGTCCGGGCGGTCCGCGTCGATACGCGCGACCTCATGACGCTTCAGACATTCCTGAAGCCTGGCGGTTCGCTGCTGGTCTTCAAGGGCTCCGGTGCAGACGATGTGGCCACGTCGGCCCAGCCGCCCTTACAGTGGCAGGCCACACATACCCTGCTCGAACCCATCAACAGCCGACTCGTGGTGCTGGAAAAAGCACAGGTCAGAGTGAGACAATAACTCAGTCGTTCCACGTGGAACGCCAAAATTAGGCTAAACAACCAAAATGAGTGTCATCACGGTCACCAATCAGAAGGGCGGCGTCGGCAAGACGACCACCGCCATCAATCTGGCCGCGGCCCTGGCCGCCGCAGGCGACCGTGTGCTGCTCGTCGACATGGATCCCCAGGCCAATGCCACCAGCGGTGTTGGTTCCAAGGGGCAACGCGCCGCCGCCGGCACCGTCTACGATGCGCTCACGCTGACGGAGCCACCCACGACGCCTCTCGATTTCGTCCTGCCGACGTCCACGGAGCGGCTGTCTCTCATCCCTGCGTCGCGTGAACTCGCGGGTGCCGAAGTCGAACTCATCGCGCTGCCCGCCCGCGAGTACCGCCTGAAGACCCTCCTCGACCTGCTTCGGCCACACTTCGACACGATTCTGATCGACAGCCCGCCCTCCCTCGGGTTGCTGACCCTGAACGCCCTGGTCGCTGCCAACCGCGTCCTCATTCCACTGCACTGCGAATACTTCGCCCTCGAAGGGCTGGCCGACCTCGTCGGGACGATGCGCCGTGTCCGTGGAGGGCTGAACCCCACACTCGACGTCGAAGGGGTGCTGCTCACCATGAACGACGACCGCACAAACCTCGGCCAGCAGGTCACACGCGACGTACGCGACTTCTTCCGCGAGAAGGTGTACGACACCGTGATTCCCCGGAACATCCGACTCGCAGAAGCCCCCAGCCACGGAGTGCCTGTGACCGTGTACGATCCGAAGTCCCGAGGGGCCGAAGCCTACTTCGCGCTGGCCTCAGAGTTTCTCCAGCGCCGACAGGCGGTGTCGTAATGGACAAGAAGAAGCCTGCCCTCGGCAAGGGGCTGAGCGCCCTCATCCCCGACGCGACGGCGTCTCCCGAGGCGCCCCGCGCCACCCTCGAACTCGATATCGATCAGCTCGAAGCCAATCGATACCAGCCGCGCACACAATACGATAGCGAGCGGCTCACTGACCTCGCCAATTCGATCACCTCCTCTGGCATCATCCAGCCAATCGTGGTCCGCCGCCTGCCGGCGCAGGCCGGAATCGTCCGTCCCCGCTACCAAATCATTGCCGGCGAGCGCCGCTGGCGTGCCGCCCAGCTGGCGGGTCTCACTCGGGTGCCCGTCACGGTCAAAGAGGTCGATGACACGCAACGACAGGCGCAGCTGGAAATGGCCCTGATCGAAAACATCCAGCGGGAAAATCTCAATCCCCTGGAAGAGGCCCTCGCGTATCAGCGGCTTGCCGACGAATTTCATCTGACCCAGGAAGACATCGGCCTGCGGGTCGGCAAAGACCGGGCGACGGTGGCCAATATCCTGAGGCTGCTTCGCCTTCCCGCCGAAGTGCGTGACGCTGTTGCCACGGGGGCGCTGTCAATGGGTCACGCCCGGGCCCTGCTCAGCCTGACGACCGAGACCGACCAGCGGCGTGTGGCTCAGGACGTCATCGCCCGAGGGTTGTCTGTGCGGGATACGGAAGCCCTGACCCGCCGCACGCCGTCGAGCCCCTCGTCCGCGAGTCAGCCCTCCGCCCCGCCCGCGAAGGATGTACACACCCGCGACGCCGAACAGCAGCTACGATTTGCCCTGGGCACGGCGGTGACCATTCATCGCCGGCGCAAAGGCGGCAGCATCGAGGTAACCTTCGCGAACGAGCAGGAGCTGCAACGCCTCTACGAATACCTGATGGCGCGCCGCTAGGCGGCCACCCGATACGGAGAACCGACCGATGTCACTCTTCGGCAAAAAGCGGCTGACCGAAATGGTCAGCTGCGCCGGTTGAGCCAGTAAACTCGCCGCTGGCGAGCTCGCTCACGTGTTGAGCGACATTCCTCCGTCTACCGACCCCCGTGTCCTTGTCGATTTCAGGACGGCGGACGATGCCGGCGTGTACGAATGGGATGCTGGTCCTGCGCTTGTCCAGACCGTCGATTTCTTCACGCCGATTGTTGACGACCCATATGTCTTCGGACAAATCGCCGCGGCCAACTCCCTGAGCGACATCTATGCGATGGGTGCACAGCCTCGCACCGCTCTGGCGATTGCCGCCTTTCCCAAGGACGGCCTCGAACCCGGGACAATCGAAGCCATCTTCAAGGGCGGATACGACAAGCTCCGGGAGGCTCAGACGGCACTGCTGGGCGGCCACACCGTCCAGGACCCTGAGATCAAGTTCGGCTACGCCATCACCGGAGCCGTCGACCCCCATCGTCTGCTGTCCAATGCCGGCGCGAAGGTAGGGGACGTCCTGCTTCTGACCAAGCGCATCGGCACTGGCATTATTGGCACCGCCATCAAGGCTGACCGCGCACCCGCCGCGCTTGTGGGCCAGGCGGTGGCCTCGATGACCTCCCTGAACAAGACGGCCGCAGACGTCATGGCGGCGCATCACGGCATCCATGCCTGCACGGACATCACCGGGTTCGGCCTGCTGGGCCATGCCTCGGAAATGGCACAGGCCAGCGGAGTCAGCCTGCGGCTCGATTCGGACCGGATCCCCCTCTTTGATGGAGTCGATGCCCTCGTCGCCCAGCACCGGTCGGGCGGGCTCGCGGCGAATCGGAAGCACTTCGGCGGGAAGGTGCTCCTTTCGGACACCCTGGCCAGCGCCAGGGCCGACCTGTATTTCGATCCTCAAACCTCGGGGGGGCTACTCATCTCGGTGGCGGACGAGGCCGCCGATGGCCTGCGGCAGGCCCTGCGTAACCGTGGGGTCGACGTGGCGGCGGTTGGTCGGGTGGTCGAGCGGATGGCCGACGGCATCCTCATTCATGTGCCGTAGCGGGAGTCCCTCCGGGGGACAGACCGTGCTATCCTTAGTCGTTTGTCATGATTCCTGACATCTCGACACTTTGGGTCGTGTTCTTCCTGCTGCTGTGCACGTGGCTGCTGAACACCCTGATTTTTCAGCCCATTCTGAAGGTCATCGACGCGCGAGCAGCGGCGGTGAAGGACGCGCGCGACCTGGCGGATACTGCCGCCACGCGAGCCGCGGACGCCACGACGCGTTACGACGCGGAAGTGGCCGCCGCGCGTGCCGAGGTGTATGGCCAGATCGATGCCACCCGGAAGGCCGCGCTTGACCGCCGGGCCGAGATGCTGGCCGAGACCCGGGCCCTCGTGGAGCGCGAAACGAAAGAGGCCACCGCCGCGGTCGCCCGCGATTCGGCCGCGGCACGCGAGACCCTTGAACGTGATGCCCACGAGATGAGCCGCGCCATTGTGACGCGTGTGCTCGGTCGCGCATCCTGACAGGCACGACGAAAAGGTGGAGAGCACGACATCGTGAAAACACTGCGTCGACTGGCTTGTGAATTTATGCACAGGGTGACGAACCCTGCCGCCGTGCTGCTGATGCTGGCGGCGACCCCTGTTGCCGTGCGCGCTGCGGAAGACGGAGGCCACCACGAATCCAGCCTGGCGGGCTTGCTGTGGCCCACCGCGAACTTTGCCATCATGGTTGCGGCGCTGGTCTATCTGCTGCGCGTGCCGCTGACCACCTATCTCGCCGACCGTCGCACCAGCATCAGGAAAGACCTCGTCGACGCTGCCGCCCTGAAGGCCAGCGCCACCGCCCAGTTGTCAGACATCGATGCGAAGATGCGGGCTCTGCCCGACGAACTCGCCAGCCTCCGCGCCCGCGCCGAAGCCGAAATCACGGCCGAGGAACAGCGCATCACGCAGCAGGCGGTGGCCGACCGCGATCGCCTCGTCGACCAGGCGCGCAAGCAGATGGACGTTCAGGTGCGCATGGCCAAGCGCCAGTTGACCGAGCATGCGGCCAATCTGGCCGTCGACCTCGCGACCCGCACCGTTGAACAGGACACGACGGCTGATGACCACACCAGGCTCGTCGACCGCTACGTGTCGCAGGTGAGTCGCTAGCCATGTCCACCCGCGCCTCCTCCACCCGCTACGCACGTGCCCTCTTCGAGGTGGCCCAGGCCGAAGCCGACCTGACCACGGTCGATGCCGACCTGACCACGCTGGCGACGGCCATCCGCGACCACGCCGACCTGGCGCGCACCGTTGCCAGCCGAGCCGTGCCCGACGCCACGCGACGTCGCATTGTGGTGGCCGTTGCCGAATCGATCGGCGCGGCTCCCGCGCTGGTCAAACTGGTGGGCCTGCTCGCCGACCGCCGTCGCCTGGCGCTACTGCCCGACATCGCGGCCCAGTTTTCGGCCCGCCTGCTCGCCCACCGGAATGTCGTTCCCGCGCACGTGGTCACGGCGGTTCCGCTGGAACAAGCCGCCGCGGCGGCTCTCGAGCACGGCCTCTCGAAGGCCACGGGCAAAACGGTCGCCGTGCAGTATTCGATCGACCCTGCGCTGCTCGGCGGCGTGCGGGCCACAGTGGGCGGCACTGTCTATGACGGCAGTGTCCGGACGCAGTTGAAGAAGATGCGCGACCATCTGGTCGCCCAGGGCTAAGACCATGAGCATTCGATCCGACGAGATTTCCAAGATCATCAAGGACCAGATCGGCGGCGTCGCCGTCGATATCGACGTGGCCGAAGTCGGCACCGTCACCTCACTGGGTGACGGGATTGCCCGGCTCCACGGCTGCGACCGTGCAATGGCGGGCGAGATGCTCGAGTTCCCCCATGGGGTGGTGGGCGTCGCGCTGAATCTCGAAGAAGACAGCGTCGGTGCCGTACTTCTGGGCGAGTACCGCGAAATCAAGGAAGGCGATCCGGTGCGCCGCACGGGCCGCATCATCTCGGTGCCTGTGGGCGAAGAGATGCTCGGTCGCGTGGTCAACGCACTCGGCCAGCCTATCGATGGCAAGGGGCCGATTCTGGCCAAGAGGTCGTCGCCGATTGAGCGCCTCGCGCCTGGCGTCGTCGACCGACAGCCCGTGCGCGAACCCATGCAGACCGGCCTGAAGGCCATCGACGGCATGGTGCCGATTGGCCGTGGGCAGCGCGAGCTGATCATTGGCGACCGCCAGACGGGCAAGACCGCCGTCGCCCTCGACACAATCCTGAACCAGAAGGACACCGGGGTCATCTGCATTTACAACGCGATCGGCCAGAAGCAGTCGACGATCGCGCAGGTCGTGCGCACGCTCGAGGAAGCCGACGCGATGCGCTACACGATCATCGTGGCCGCTGGGGCGTCGGACCCGGCGGCGATGCTCTACATCAGCCCCTACTCGGCGACGACGATGGGCGAGTATTTCCGCGACAGCGGCCGTCATGCCCTGCTGGTATACGACGACCTGTCGAAGCACGCGCAGGCCTACCGCGAAATCTCGCTGCTGCTGCGGCGTCCTCCCGGCCGCGAGGCGTACCCGGGCGACGTGTTCTATCTGCACTCGCGCCTCCTCGAGCGTGCGGCGAAGCTCAACGATTCGCTTGGTGGCGGATCGCTGACCTCGCTGCCGATCAT
>JBIIDF010000313.1:0-3622 GCA_044238535.1 Vicinamibacterales bacterium | reverse complement strand
GGCGCTGCTGACGATCGAGGCGGCGAACACCGACAAGCTGGCGCTCTACATCAGCGAGTGCCGCGACCGGGGCATCCGTGTGCTGCCCCCGGATATCAACGAGAGCCAGCTCAACTTCACCGTCGTCCCCGAAGGGGTACGGTTCGGTCTGACGGCCATCAAGGGCCTGGGCGAGGGGGCGATTGAGTCGATGCTCGAGGTGCGGGCCCAGGTCGGGCGCGTCACGTCCCTGCATCAGTTCTGCGAGTCCCTGGACCTGCGGCTGGTCAACAAGCGCGTCCTGGAAGCGCTGGTCAAGTCCGGGGCCTGCGACTCCCTGATCCCCGCAGGCGTGCCACTGCCCGAGGGACGTGCCACGCTCTTCGGGGCCATCGACGGCGCGATTGAACATGGCGGACGGACGCAGCGCGACCGCGACCGCGGGCAGGCCGACCTGTTCGGCGGTGGCGATGATGACGGGGTGGTCATCATCAAATTGCCGTCCACCGAGCCCTGGACTCAGTTGGGCCTGCTGGCCTACGAGAAGGAAGCACTCGGGCTGTATCTGAGCGGGCATCCCATCGACCAGCACGCGGCAGATCTCCGGGCCTTCCGCGCGAAGACGGTGGGAGATCTGACGCTGGGCGACCTGCCGGAGGGGCTGAACGGCGCCCCGGGACGGGTCGTCATCGACGATGTGCATGTCGGGGGCATCGTGTCAGGCTTCCGTCCCCTCAAGACCAAGAAGGGCGACGCGATGTGCGTGTTCTCCCTGGAAGACCACCAGGGCACCGTGGAAGTGGTGGTCTTTCCCGAGACCTACGCGCGGTATCGGTCGGCCTGCGAGGGTGGGGCGCTGCTGCTGGTCCGCGGGAAGTTCGAGCGCGACGAGGAGTCGGCCCGGCTGCAGGCCACCGAAATTGTCCCGCTCGGCCAGCTGAAGGAGCGGCTGTCCCGAGGGGTGCGGATTCGGTTGAAGGCCGACACCGGGCGTGAGACGATAGCGAAACTCTGGGATGTCGTGGCGGGATACCGTGGCGACCGGCCTCTGGCGATCGAGGTGGCCGTGCCCGGGGCGTCGCCGTCCGTGCCACAGGTGGTCACGCTTGACGTGAACGTCGCGATCCGGGTGAGACCCTCGCAGGAGTTTGTGGCCGCCGTCGAACGACTGTGCGGTCCGGGAAGCGTGCATATCCACTAACCATGGCTGAACTGCTCGAATTTGAAGCGCCGATCGGCATCCTGCTGAAGGAAATCGAGGCCCTCTCGATGCTGCCATCCACCGACGACCGCAATCGCGAGATCGCTCGTCTCGAGGCGCGGGTGGAGTCGATCCGGGGGGAACTCTATCGGACCCTGACGGCCTGGCAGCGCGTCATGGTAGCCCGCCATCCGTCGCGGCCGACGACGCTCGACTACGTCGAGCGGCTGTTTACGGACTTTGTGGAACTGCACGGGGACCGTCGCTTCGCCGACGACCACGCCATCGTCGCGGGCTTGGCCGACTACAAGGGCGAGGGCGTGCTGGTCGTCGGGCACCAAAAGGGGAGCGACACCAAGCAGAAGATTTACCGCAATTTCGGCTACGCCAGGCCGGAGGGCTATCGGAAGGCGCTGCGCCTCATGCAGATGGCCGAAAAATTCCGGCGGCCCGTGATTTGTTTCGTCGATACCCCCGCCGCCTATCCAGGTATCGAGAGCGAGGAACGTGGCGTCGCCGAGGCGATTGCCCTGAATCTGCGCGAGATGGCCGTCCTGGATGTGCCCATCATCGTGGTGGTCCACGGCGAAGGGGGAAGTGGTGGAGCGCTGGGCATTGCCGTGGGCGACCGCGTGCTCATGCACGAGTTTGCGATGTACAGCGTGATTCCACCGGAAGGCTGTGCTGCCATTCTGTGGCGCGATGCGAAGAAGAAGGTCGAGGCCGCCGAGGCCCTGAAGATTACGGCGCCCGACCTGCTTGCGCTGGGCATCATCGACGAAATCGTGGCCGAACCGGTGGGCGGTGCACACACGGATCCGGCGCAGGCCGCCGCCCTGCTGGATGTCGCCCTTGACCGTGCGTTGCGTCAGGTGCAGGACTTGGACGGCGATGCCCGTCTCGAGGCACGCTACAACAAGTTCCGGGCCATTGGACTCATCGGCATCGAAGGCGCCGACGAGTGATTCCGCGCATCTGGCATACGCACGACGCGTCGGCAGACGACATCACCACCCTCACGCAGGCGCTGAACGTCTCGCCTGTCACCGCCCGCCTGCTGGCCATCCGTGGCCTCGCTGACCCGGCAGAGGCCCACCGGTTTCTGCATCCCGCCCTCGACCAGTTTCATGACCCCTTCGCCATGACGGATATGGACCGTGCCGTCACGCGGATTGAGGCGGCGATCGCATCACGGGAACGCATTGCCGTCCATGGCGACTATGACGTCGACGGCATTACCTCGACGGTCATTCTGCGGCGCACCCTCGAGATGCTCGGGGCCGACGTCGTGCACTTCGTGCCCGAGCGCCTGCGCGACGGCTACGGGCTGCAGCCGGCGACATTCGATCGCCTCAAGGGTGACGGGGTGCAACTGGTGGTGTCGGTCGATTGCGGTATCCGCGGCGCCGAAGCGGCACGGCACGCTGCGGCACTCGGGATGGGGTTGGTGATCACTGACCATCACGAACCCGACGCCGATCTGCCCCAGGCGGATGCGGTGGTCAACCCTCGTCGCCACGATTGCCGCTATCCGGACAAGAACCTCGCCGGGGTCGGCGTGGCGCTGAAGCTGGTCCAGGCCCTCTGCCAGCGGGCGGGCCGTCCGTCATGGGTCGCGGGGTTCCTGAAGATTGCCGCACTGGGCACGCTGGCCGATATGGTGCCGCTCGTGGGCGAAAACCGTGTGATTGCCCGACTGGGCCTCGACCTGCTGTCGCGCGGGCCACACAAGGTGGGACTGCGTGCGTTGCTCGAGTCCGCAGGGCTGACCGGCAAGACGCTCGACAGCTACCACGTCTCGTTCGTCATCGCCCCCAGAATCAATGCCGCTGGTCGCATGAGCACACCTGATATTGCCGCCCGCCTGCTGCTGGCCTCTGACGATGCCCTGGCGGACGAAGCCACGGCCCTGGCCGCGCAGCTTGACCTCGAAAACACCCGGCGGCGCACCGAGGAACAGGAAATTGTGTCGCGGGCCCGGAAGCTGGTCGAAACCGATCCCGAGATCGGTGCCCGCACGGTGCTGGTGGTCGCCGGCGAGGGCTGGCATCGTGGGGTGATTGGCATTGCGGCCTCGAAGCTCGTGGAAACCTTCCACCGGCCAGCGGTGGTCCTCTCCACCGACGGTGACGAGGCACACGGGTCCTGTCGTAGTATTCCCGGGTTCGACATGCTGAGTGCCCTCGATGCCTGTGCACCACTGCTGGGGCGCTACGGCGGCCATCGACAGGCGGCGGGACTGCAACTGGCCGCTGATCGCATTCGTGAATTCCGTGCGACGGTCAATGCGTTCGCAGATGCCAGACTGCAGCCCGATGACCTCAGACCGCGCCTGTGGGTGGATGCGCCGCTGCCGTTCGACGCCATCTCCGATCGACTGATGCGCGAGTTGGCTGCCCTGGCGCCGTTTGGACAAGGGAATCATCGGCCGAGATTTTCAAC
>JBIIDF010000312.1:0-3623 GCA_044238535.1 Vicinamibacterales bacterium | reverse complement strand
CCGACTGTGACCAGGCGCGGCAGCGCCTGGTCACGGTCTTCCACAGGTGCCGGGCGGTCTGATCGGGGGTCGTAGTCACGACCTCCAGACGAGTGTGCGCGCACGGGAAGCATTGCGGCGACGAACTCGGCGGCAAGCGCTGCCGCAAACAAGACGCAACCGGGGTACTCAGCGACGGCGACGGTGACGAGTGACACGATGAGGGGCTGCGATGCCTCACAGATAGGTTCAGCGGCCGCCGGAGGCGTTCCCCTGGAGCGAAGGGTCGGGCGTCAGGTTGTCACTTTGACTGCACAACAATGCCCTGGCGCTTCTCTGGAGCCTTGCAGTCGCCTCGATGGATGCCATCGAGAAAGGAACCAATGACGTGCGTCGTCAGCGCCTCGGTTCGACGCGACATGCCGTTCCCGGCAAAGTTCATGTGCGTCGCCCCGCCAATCACACCCAGCCACTTGCACCCGGCAGGCATGTTCATATACGGCTCGGTACGCGTCTCCCAGGAGGCACCACCAAGTTCCTCGTCACGAGTCCCCGTGAGCGACAGCACAGGCCGTGTGATGTCTGTCCAGGCGTTCGGAGGGAATATTGATCCAGCCCCTTGGGGTGACAAGGCAATGTACGCGTCAAAGGCATCTGTGCCCTTCATGCCCAGTGAGTTCCGGGCGCCTGCCTCCATCAGTGTGGTGGCTGCACCCATGGAGTGGCCAATCAATACTGATTCGGTTGCGTGGCACCTGGTCGCTGCCCATTGTCTTGCAGCGGCAATGTCCATGAACCGTCCGCGATAGGCGTCCGGATCAGTGATCAATTCCGATAGCCCCTGGCGCAGGCCATTACCGCGCATGTGTCTGCGCAAAGCGCGGCGGCCGCTTTCATGATGACCGACAACCACGGCAAGGTATCCCAGGGAGGACATGGCGTTGCCGAGGTACTGATATCCCTTTTCAGAGCCGCCGGCACCTGGTGAGATCACGGCAACACCACGACAGGCAGCAGCCCTGGGCACGTATGCGGTCATGGGCACCATCTTCCGATCGTGCCGTGCGAGTGATACCGCCTCTTGAGCGGAGACTCCCCCTGCCACCAACAGACAGAGTGCGCCGACTGAAAGAAAACGAGAGAGGTGACTCATACGCGGAGTCCTTTGCGGTCGCGTTCTCACGCCTGACGTGTTGCGTGTGTGCGGCGGCCTGTGCCGATCCAGGTCAGTCTACCTTGCGCCGTCACAGGGAAGCTCTCCATCGCCGCGTTGCCGTAGCCATTGCCGCCCCGGCTCAGGCTGCACGTGATCCCATGGCTCACGAGAGCGGCGTGGTCATCCTCGCGGGCGTACGTGCAGCCCTGGTCGGAGTGATGCCACGTCTCGGCGGCGGAACATCAGCGCGTCAACGCCATCTGCAGGGTTCTCAGCGTGAGATGCCGATCATTCACCGCGCTGACCGTATTCCCGTCATCGAGCACCAGACGCACCGCCTGGACTCAAAACCCCTCCCTGAATTGTCACCGGGGTCGCCGGCCGCCTGCTGGCTGTGCCATTCGGGACATCGTATCCACCTTTCGGAACGTGTCTACCGAATCGGATCAACCGCAGGTCGACCCGTCATCCGCGGGCGCGCGCAGACCGGCATCGCCGCCTTCGCCAACTAGAAGCGGAAGCGCACCCCGACCGTGGGCAGGCGCGGCAGCGCCTGGTCACGGTCCTCGACAATGGCGGGCCGGTCCGAATTCGGGTCGTATTCGAGGCGCGCATCGAGGGCGCCGGCGTTTCGCCGGTTCAGCACGTTGATGACCTCGGCATAGAGCTCCCAGCGACCCATGGTGCCCCGGGGCCGCCAGGTGAGACGCGCGTCGACGCGTGCGAAGAGCGGCAGCCGCGCGTTGCCGAGGTTCTCGACGCCGCCGTAGTCAACACCGTACACGAGCAGCCCCTGCGCGTCACGCATCGGCCGCAGTTCCGCCGTGTTTCCGTCGCCATCCATGTCGAGCGCGTCAGGCGCGCCCAGCACCCGCACGCCCAGGGGCGCCGTGCGCGGAAAGCCCGACGCGATGCGCGTCGTCGCCGCAATGTCCCACCGGGAAGTCAGGGCGTAGGACGACACCATCGTGAACGAATGCCGACGGTCGTACTCGAAGTCATACACGCGGCCGTACGCCTCGCGAATCGCGCGGCCCAACGTGTAGCTGGTCCATCCGGTGAGACGTCCCCCGCCCTGACGATTCAGGAAGACATCGAGACCATACGACGTGCCCTTGCCATCGTTGACCGGCACCGTGGTGATGAGCGGCGAGGCAGGAATGCTCCACTGCAGGTCGGCCGGGAAGTCATACCGAGCCACACGCGCAGCGCGGTCGGCTTCGGGCTCCAGTTGCCCGATCAGAGCGTCGGTGAAGCGTTTGTAGTAGCCCTCGACCTTGAGGCTGATCCCGGCGCCGAGACTGCGCTCGACACCCACCGACACCTGCCGCGCCTGCTCTGACCGCAGACGGCTCATGCTGGTGGCGCTGAAATCGAGCACATAATCGCTCTGCGCGAGCTTCTCGTCACCAGGACTCTGCCGGTAGACGCCCACCGCCGCCAGCACGCGTGTGCGGTCGTCGGCGGCCACCGTGGCCGACAGCCGCGGCGAGAGGCGTGTCTCGCGCGTGTTGCCGAACCGGTCGAGCCTGAGCCCGCCCTGCAGTGACACACGCGCACCGGCCTGCCAGGTGTCCTGCAGCCAGGCCCCCGCGCGCGTGGCGGACGTCGAGGCCACCAGCAGGTCAGGCAAGCCCGCACCACCCTGCACACTCGAGCCGTTGGCCGCCGACTCATTGCGATCTCCCGTGACCGAGAAACGCTGCGCCGTGTCGAGCACATGCGCCTCGAAGCCGGCCTCGATCAGGTGGGCACCGGCACTCGCCGTGAATTCCTGACGCAGCGACACGTCCTTCACCCCGAGCGAACGCTCGAACACCACGTTGGCCAGGCCAATCGCCTGTTCGGAAGGCGAATTCGACCGGCGGCTCGCATTCTGGAACGCGGCATCGACACCCAGCGTCGACCGCGTATCCGAGTAGCCGAGAATCGTCCGCGACTGTCCCCGTGTGCCCAGCGTCTGGTCGAGCCGCAGCCACGCGAGATCGTTGTCCGTGTCGTCCTGGAACTCGCCCCGCGCGTCTTCCGAATCGAGCTCGACGTTGGCCGCCTGCCGGCTGATCATGCCGAACGCTGACAGCCGCGTCCCGCCCGAAGGCGCCCACGTGACTTTCGACTGCAGGTCCTGGAACTGAGGGAAGTCCTGCCCCGTGATGCGCGAGGCCACGAGGTCGTAGTAGGTGCGCCGCCCGGTCACGAGCCATGACCCCTTCTGCCCGCCCGGCAGGCCTCCTTCGAACACCGTGTTCGTATCGGTGACACTGAGGCTCGCCGAGCCGTTCATGCCACCCGATCGGCCGTCGCGGTTCTCGACCACGAGCAGCGACGAGAGGCGGTCTCCATACTTGACACTGAAACCACCGGTCGCCAGCTCGAACCGCTGGATCGTCTCGGGGTTGAAGGCACTCGTCAGCCCGAACAGGCGGAACGGATCGTGCACCTCGACGCCGTCCATCATGGTCAGGTTCTGGTCCGGGGCACCGCCGCG
>JBIIDF010000311.1:0-3636 GCA_044238535.1 Vicinamibacterales bacterium | reverse complement strand
CACCAGGCAGGCGGGGATGCTCGACTTCGAACTGTTCCGCCGCGTCATCGACGAGGTCGGGCCCTCGCTGTATCGCATCGACTTCTTCAATTACGGCGAGGCGTTCCTGCACAAGCGCGCCGTGGAAATGTGCGAATACATCAAGGCGAACCACCCGCACATCTACCTCTACACCAGCACGAACGGCGGGGCCCTCAGTGAGGCGCAGGCACGGCGTCTGGTGCACTCCGGTATCGACGAAGTCACCTTCTCGATTGACGGCGCGACGCCGGAATCCTATGTGCAGTATCGCGGGCGCGGCAAGTTCGAGGTCACGATGCGGAACCTGCGGGCGATGGTCGACGAGAAACGTTCGAGCGGCCGCGACCTGCCCTATCTGAACTGGCGCTACATCCTCTTCAAGTGGAACGACAGCGACGAGGAGATGCAGCGGGCGCGGACGATGGCGGAGGAGATCGGCGTCGACCGTCTCTGCTGGGAAATCACCGACCATCCGGAAGATGCGTTCTCCCGTCGATTCGTGCGCGGCACGCCCGACTTTGACCGCATCCGGCGGGAAACCTGGGACGACAGCAATCTGGGCAACGCCATTCCCGGGGCCACGCCGCGCGCCGAGATCGCCCTGCGGCAGGGCGTCTGGCAGCGGCTGATGCAGGGGGAAACCGTACGGGCGCGCGCGGGCCAGCCCGCTACCGTCACGACGTCGGTGACAAACCGGTCAACGCGGGCATTCGCGGCGCAGGCCACCTATGGGCGACGGCTCGTGCGGCTGGGCGCCCAGTTGCGCCGCCCCGACGGCAGCCTCATCAACCGCGACTTCGCGCGCGCGCACCTGCCGCGCACACTCGGTCCGGGTGAGACGCTGGCTCTCGACATTGAATTGCCCCCGATGGAGGCCGGCCAGTATCAGCTGACGTTCGACCTCGTGAACGAGGGCATCGACTGGTTCGAGGCCTGCGGGTCACCGGTCACGACCGTGCCGCTGACGGTGACACACTGAGTCGTCGAGGGGCCGGGCGCGCGACCCAGGCCGTGATGTCGACAGCAGGGGACGGATTGTTCAGCGGCAACTCTCAAGGGAACAGGTGCGGATGACCAGAAAAACAGTCGTGGCGGCCATCGTCGTTGGCATTGCGGTCGTGACCCTGGGCACGTCCGCGTCCCGTCAGCGCACCCGGGCGCTCGGACTTCGGATCCTCTCACACGCGGGGTCTGCGTCGGCGCAGGCCGCGCTCGGCGAGGCCTACTTATACGCCCAGGGCGTTCCGAAGGACGATGCCGTCGCGGCCCAGTGGCTGCGGCGTGGTGCGATGGGAGGCGTCTCGCAGGCGCAAGCCAACCTCGCGTTGCTCTATCTGAACGGGCAGGGTGTGCCCCAGAACACGGAACAGGCCGCCCATTACTTTCGTCTCGCTGCAGAGCAGGGCATGTCCTTTGCTCAATACAACCTCGGTTTGCTGTACATCAATGGGCAGGGCATCGCGCGGAACCCAACTGAGGCCATCGAGTGGTTCCGCAAGGCGGCCGCCCAGGGGGTAACGAACGCCGAGTACAGCCTCGGGGTCATCTACGACAATGGCGACGGCGTCGCGCGGAATGTCGATGAAGCCTTCGCCTGGTTCCAGAAGGCGGCGCAGCATGGATCTGCCGACGCGCAGTACAGCCTGGCTGTGATGTACGAGCTCGGCGACGGGGTGCCTCGGAATGCGGCGGAAGCCGTCACCTGGTATCGGCGGGCTGCGGCGCAAGGGATCACAGCAGCGCAGACGAACCTGGGGGTGATGTACGCCAGCGGCGACGGTGTCCCGCAGAACTTTGCCACGGCTGTCGAATGGTATCGCCTGGCCGCCACGCAGGGGGTGGCCGATGCCCAGAACAATCTGGGTGTCATGTATGTCAATGGCCACGGTGTCCGCAAAAATCTCGTGACGGCGCACATGTGGTTCGACCTGGCGACGCAGCGAGCCACCGGAGAGAGTCGGGACAGGTTTTCCCAGGCACGGGCCGCGGTGGCCCGTCAGCTGTCGCCGAGGCAACTGGCCCGCGCGGCCACACTCGCAACCGAGTGGCAGGAGGAATTCAACCGGACCCGGGGACGGTAACGCCCCTCAGCATGTGGGCGCGTCCCGAGTTCGCCTCGCACTGGCCGGGCGCGTGCGGAGACGTCGACGGGAGTCTCCGCGCCGCACATCGGAGTTGACCGCCCCTGCGAAGCACACATCGTGCGTCTGCTCCTCCCGGCGAACGGGCAGGTTGGCCAATCGCCCGGCACCCAGCCCCACTGAGGCCGGCCATCAGGTCCCATCGAACGCGGCCTGGACGACGCGGCGGAGACCGTAGCGACCTTCCACGAGCGCGACCTCGCCGAGCAGGACGGTCACCCGCAGCATCCGCGCAAGCGGTCGTTCAGCGCCGCAGTCAGACCAAGGTCGTCCTGATTGATGGACGCGCACTGATTGACCTGATGATGCGCTACAAAGTGGGTATGCGCGTGGAACGCGCAGTGGAAGTGCTGGACATCGACCAGAACTACTTCAGCGAGGAGTGACAATGCCTACCAGCCAGTGTCGCTACTGTCGTGCGTCGACCTACGGTCGCGGCTGCTCCTACTCTCCCCACGGTGCGCACGAACACGCCGGCACCGGGGACCGCTGCGAGTTCTGCGGTGCCAGCGCGTATGGTCGTGGCTGCTCCTATTCCCCGACCCGAACGCATCGACACGGACAGGACAACCGGAAATGTCGGTGGTGCGAGAGTAGCGCGTCGGGTCGTGGCTGCTCGTATGCTCCGACAGGAGCGCATGAGCGATAGCAGCCGTCCCGCTCAGGAAGCACTGCCCCCTATCCCGGGCTGCTGACAGAGGTGGACGGTGCTAACCCGTTCCAGGAATTATGAGTAGCCCGGACAAACGGACACGATTCCGAATGTCCAAGGGACGGGTGCTGCGCTCTCCCCGTTTTGGAGGGGTTAGGACGCTTCTAACGGGTCGGGGTGGTGCCTGAGTGGGGTGCGGGGTCGTTCGTGGTCCTGGTGGGGTTCGGCACGTTCTGAAACGGGTCTCTTCGACCCTCGAAACCCGACTACTTACCCGACTACCCCTGCCAGAGACCACAAACGCTCCCTGGTGGGGAGCGTCTGTAAGTGTTTGATTTCGTGGGGTTTAGGGTGGTGCGGAAGAAAGGACTCGAACCTTCACGCCCTTGCGGGCGCCAGCCCCTCAAGCATTTGCGTATGTTTGTAACTGCTGTATCTAAACGACTTAGTATTCGGTAATACCCGACTACTACCCGACTACTTCTTGTGTTTTGGCCTCCATGCGCGTATCGTCTCGCCATGGCGACCCGACAACCGCTGACCTCCGAACTCCAGTCCAATCAGACCCTCGCGTCCATCTGTGACGGACGGGTGCGTCTGGAGCGTCTCCCCTCCAGCGGCATCATCTCTGCGCGCGCGTGGATACAGGGCAAGGACATCCGCAAAAGCACGGGGGAGCGCACGCTCGCCGCAGCCACGCGGGTCGCGACCGAGTGGTGGCAAGACCTGTCCGTCCGTGCGCGACGGGGGGAACACCTCCACTCCCCCACCTTCGCACGCTGCGCGACCCAGTTTCTGGAGAAACGGGAGCGGGATGCGAGC
>JBIIDF010000310.1:0-3642 GCA_044238535.1 Vicinamibacterales bacterium | reverse complement strand
GATCTCGATGATGTCCCCGCGGACGCGGAAGGTGCCGCGACCGAACTCGATGTCGTTGCGCTCGTACTGCATCTCGACGAGCTTGCGCAGCAGGTCGTCGCGCGTGATGGTGTCGCCACACGCCAGAGGCTGCACCATGCCGTAGTAGGCTTCTGGCGACCCGAGGCCATAAATGCACGACACGCTGGCGACGATGATGACGTCGCGGCGCTCGAAGAGCGACCGGGTGGCCGACAGGCGCAGGCGATCGATCTCGTCGTTGATCGTCGACTCTTTCTCGATGTAGGTGTCGCTCGCCGGCACGTACGCTTCTGGCTGGTAGTAGTCGTAGTAGCTGACGAAATACTCGACTGCGTTGCCGGCAAAGAAGCGGCGGAACTCCTGGAACAGCTGGGCGGCGAGGGTCTTGTTGTGCGCCATGACCAGCGCCGGGCGGTTGACACGGGCGATGACCTGGGCCATCGAGTACGTCTTGCCCGAGCCCGTGACGCCCAGCAGCACCTGGTGGCGGTCGCCACGCGTGAGCCCCTCGACCAGTTCGGGAACCGCGTGCACCTGATCGCCGCGCAGTTCGAAGTCGGACGTCAGCACGAAGCGATCGGCACTGGCAGACATGAGGGGCACAGTCAGCGGGAATGGTACCACGTTGGTTCTATATAATCTGAGGCTGTGCGCTGCCTCGCGGTCTGTCACACCGAACTGGTCGGTCGCCTGCTCGAGGCGGTGCTCGCCCCGCAGGCCGAGCTGGAGCTGATGGTCGAGACGGCGGCGCTGGCCCGCCGCCTGCATGACCTGCCGCTGCCGGTGCGGATTGCCGACGCGCAGCGCATCGACAGCTACGTGAAAGCCGACCTGACGCCGGGCACGGTCGTGCTGGTAGAAGACACGGGCCGCAAGGGACTGCGCAAAGTGCTCGATGCGGTCGTCGGCGCCGGCGGCACGCTGGTGTACGTGCTGGGGGCCCGTCCCCGCGACCTCAAGCGCGCCGACGCCCTCAAGGCCGACTTTCCCGACGTCAATACCCTCACACTGGCCGAGCTGACCGGCCCGCCTCTGATGGACGAGCTGGCGCGCTCGATGACGCGCCAGAAGGTGCAGCAGTACCAGCACTACTTCCGCGACGCCGCCCGGGTGCTGATCCTGACGCACAACGACCCCGACCCTGACGCGCTCGCCTCGGGCCTGGCGCTGCGCGCGCTGCTGCGGCGCACGCGGCAGACGGCCATCATCGGCTGCCTGGCCGGAGTGACGCGCCCCGAGAACCTGCGGATGGTCAAGGCGCTGGACCTCGTCTACGAGGTGGTGTCGCCCGAGCAGTTTCACGCGTTCGACAAGATTGCCCTCGTCGACGTGCAGCCGCAGTACTTCGGCGGGCAGTTGCCGCATGCCGACCTGGTGATTGACCACCATCCCGACCAGGGCACGGCCGGGTCGCTCTTCCGTGATGTGCGTCCGGCGTATGGGTCGACGTGCACGATTCTCACCGAGCACCTGCGGGCGGCCGATGTCGACATCTCCGAGCGCATCGCCACCGCGATGCTGTACGCGATCAAGTCGGACACGCTGTTTTTCAACCGTCAGGCGAACCGCGCGGACCTCGAGGCGTTCTCGTATCTCTATCCCCGGGCAGACGCGTCACTCATCCGCAAGATGGAAGGCGCGGAAATCACCGCCGAGCGCCTCGACTATGTCATCAAGGCCTGGCAGGCAGGACAGGTCCGCGAGCACGTGTTCTGCACGTTCCTGGGCACGCCGCCACGGGAAGATTTCATTCCGTATGTGGCTGACTTCTACATGCACCTCGAGGATGTCGAGTGGGCGGTGGTGTCGGGCATCGTGCAGGACGCGTTCGTCGTGTCGGTGCGCAACATGGGCGACTCGCGCCACGCCGGCGATTTTGTGCGCCGCTGGTTCAGTGACATCGGCAGTGCCGGTGGTCACCGCGCCATGGCCAAGGCCGTCGTGCCCCTGACGGCCTTCGCCAGCAAGTTCGGCACTGACGACCCGGCGCGCATCAACGCGCGCGTGCACGACCTGCTGCTTGAGTTTCTGCACGAGACGAAACCCCAGCCCAAGCCGAACTCCTGACGCGCGCCCCCCGGGGGCGCAGTCGCGGTGTGCGGTCACGCGCCTGCCGCTGGCGCCCCCCTGCGGTTCCTTACCGCCTCGGGAGGCTCAGCCCAGCGCCTGACGGATGTCGGCCAGGATATCGTCGGCTTCTTCAAGCCCGAGTGACAGCCGCACCATGCCGCGAGAGACACCGGCCATCGCCAGTGCCTCGTCCGTGAGCCCCGCATGCGATGACAGCGTCGGCAGGCTGCACAGGCTTTCGACACCGCCGAGGCTGACGGCCCGCTGGATCAGCTTCAGCGTGTCGAAGAAGCGGAAGGCTGCCGCTTCGCCGCCCGCCAGGTCGAGCGTGACCATGCCGCCGAAGCCGCACATCTGCGCACGGGCCACCGCGTGATCGGGATGCGACTCGAGCCCAGGGTAGTAGACGCGGCGGATGCGCGCGTCGCCCTCGAGCGCACGGGACACTTCGAGCGCCGTGGCGTTCTGCTGCATCACGCGCAGCGACAGGGTTTTCATACCCCGCCCGAGGTTGTAGGCCGCAATCGGGTCGAGCACGCCGCCGATCAGCCGGCGCATCATGGCAATCGGCGCCACCATGGCCTGGCTGCCCGATACTGCCCCGGCCGTGACGTCGCTGTGCCCGTTCAGATACTTCGTTGCGCTCTGCATGCACAGGTCGACACCATAGGCCAGCACCGGCTGATTGATGGCCGAGGCAAAGGTGTTGTCCGCCACCGAGATGACCCCGGCCTGCCGGCACAGCGCCGCCACCGCCCGTACATCGACGCACCGCAGGGTGGGGTTGATGGGCGATTCGAACCACACCATGCGCGTACGCGGGCCAATCACCCGGTCGGCACGGGTGAGGTCATCGACCGGCACGAAGCGATGCTCGATCCCGAGCCGCGGGAGCAGGTCGGTCAGCAGATGATGCGTGCCCCCGTAGATGGCCGCGCTGCAGACGACCTCGTCGCCCGCCTTCAGCAGACTCAACAACGTGTGCGTGGTCGCCGACTGGCCGGAGCTGAACAGCAGCGCCGCCTCGGCACCGTCGAGGCTGGCAATCTTCTGCTCGACGCCGACCACCGTGGGATTGTCGTAGCGGGTGTAGAAATACCCCTCGCGCTCGCGAGCCTGATAGGCCTGCAGCGCCGCCGCCGACGGCATTGAGAACGTACTGGTCTCGTAGATTGCCGGGGTCAGCGCCGGAGTGTCCCCCGCCGTCACATGCTCGCCCACCTGCACCAGTCGCGTACGGATGCCCATCGATGTCTCCCTACTCACGGTCGGGGGATGCCCCGACCACCGGTCCAATAAACTGCCGGAAGGTGTCTTCGTACCCGCGCTGCATCAGCTCGTCCGGCGTCATCCGCCGATCCGACTGCACATCGTCGGCTCCCTGCGTATCGAGAGGCGTGCACGGGTTGTGCGTCGGACGAATCTGATACACCGCCTGAAAGCGATGCCCCACATAGCGAATGGCATCGTCGACCGCGATGCGTTCGGCAGCGGCCAGCTGCTCGCCCACCGTGCCACGATAATCGCGACGGAGCGGGCGCAACCGGTGCG
>JBIIDF010000309.1:0-3643 GCA_044238535.1 Vicinamibacterales bacterium | reverse complement strand
GAGCGTCATCTTGATGGCCACGACGCTCGGGTCGGACACCGCCGCCCGCAGGAACGTCTCCACCGACGTAAACGACTCGAACGGATGGTGTACGAGGACATCCTCGTCTGCGATCTGCGCAAACACCTGGTCGGCATCGTCCGGGGCCCAGCGGGTGGCGGGCGTGAACCCGGGATACTTCAGTGTGGGGCGCGGCAGACGGGTCAGCTGATGCCAGTCGCCGAAGCCGAGTCGGCTCGACGTGCGCACCACCACATCCTCCTGGATTTCGAAGTTGTCCATGAGGATGTTCAGGATGCGCCGAGGCATGTCTGACTCGACCTGCAGCAGGGACAGTGCCCCGTAGCGCAGCTGTTTCAGTCCGCGGTCGACCGTTTCCAGCAGGTCGTCGGCCTCGTCCTCCTGAATCACCATGTCGGTGTCGCGAATGATGCGGAACAGATAGGCGCCTTCAATCTGCGTGCCCGGGAACAGCGCATCAAGATTCCGGCGGATGACATCCTCGAGAAAGACGAACGAGGTGCCCGGCGTGGGTGCCACCTCGTCGGGCAGGGCCACGAACCTGGGCAGCATCCCGGGCACTTTGACGCGGGCAAACTTCGTGCGCCCGCCGTGACGCACGCGCACCGCCAGGTTCATACTCAGGTTCGAAATATAGGGAAACGGATGCCCGGGGTCGAATGCCAGCGGCGTCAGCACCGGGAAAATCTGCGCCTTGAAGTACCGCTGCAGCCAGCGGTCGATGGCCGGCGTGAATTGTGCGGGGTCGAGCAGGTGAATGCCCGCGCGCGCCAGCAACGGCCGCAGGTCATCGTCCCAGCAGGCGGCCTGGTCCTGGGCATGCGCGAGGGCATGCTTCCGGATGATCGCGAGTTCTTCCGAATTGGTCAGGCCGTCGACCGAGGTGTCCTCGATGCCGGCGCGTGACTTTTTCAGGATCGTGGCCACGCGCACCATGAAGAACTCATCCAGATTGGTGCCGGCGATGGCCAGAAACTTTACCCGCTCCAGCAGCGGATGACTGGCCTCACTCGCCTGCGCGAGCACGCGGCGATTGAAGGCCAGCCAGCTCAGTTCGCGGTTGATGTAGAGCGAGGGATGTGTGAGGTCGCTCTTCGTCCGGGGTCGCCGGCCTGAGCCGGGTTTTGTGCGGGTCGGCACCTGCGTAGCCTACCAGACCGGTGTAACGCACCCGGTGTGACGTCAGTTGACCCACAGCAGGCCTGCGAAGATGACCATGGCGGTCGTCACGATCCGTTGCATCCAGAGGGGGTGCAGCCGCATGGCCAGCCGCACCCCGAGTGACCCGCCGAGGAAGTGTCCCGCGCCGAGCGTCAGGCCCAGCCCCCAGTCGATGGTGCCGGCGCTGCCGAAGATCGCCAGGGCGACGAGGGTGATCAGCAGCACGTGCAGCAGCTTGATGGCGTTGCCCTTCACGAGGTCGAAGCCGGCCGCCGAGGTGAAGGCGAGCAGCAGAAATCCGATCCCCGCCTGAATGAACCCGCCATAGACCCCGATCAGGAAACATCCGAGGTGGGTCGCCACGGGCCCCCACCCGGTGCGGGCCGGATCGGGAGTGCCGGCGGCGGCCCGCTGCCGCCATAACGTCCAGCCGGTCATGGCCAGCATGGTGGTGGCCAGCAGGCGCGAGAACGCCTGCGGAGGAATGGTGAGGGCCAGCCACGCCCCGAGCCCGGCACCCGCCACGACCGGCAGACTCACCGCCAGCGCCCACCGCCAGTCGACCACGCCGTGGCGGTGAAAGCCCCACAGGCCTGCGAGGCTCTGCGTCAGCACACCGACGCGGCTCGTCGAGTTGGCCACCGCTGCCGGTACACCCAGCAGCAGCAGGAGAGACACGGTCAGGAACGACCCACCGCCGGCGAGGATATTGACCGCGCCGGCCAGCGTCGACGCCGCGAGCATCGTCGCCAGTTCACCGGGAGAGGACACCCGACGATGCTATCGCAGACGCCACGTCGGCTAGAGTGGAGGGCAGCATGCACGGGCAGTCGATCATTCAGGATGTGGTCGTCCTCTACGGACTCGCGCTGGTGTTCCTGCTGGTGGGGAGCCGCCTGCGCCTGCCTGGGATCATCAGCCTGATTGTCACAGGTGTCATCGCCGGGCCCGGCGGCCTCGGGCTCGTGTCGTCTGATGAGTCGGTGCGGACCCTGTCCGAGGTGGGCATCGCCCTGCTGCTCTTCATGGTGGGCCTCGACCTGTCGGTCCACGAAATGCGGCGTCTCTGGCGGAATGCGCTGGTCGGCGGCGGCGCCCAGATGGCCGGCACCATGCTGATGGTGGCCCCGTGGGCCTGGTGGATCCTGGGCCCCCGCATGGAGACGCTGCTGTTTGTGACGTTGTTCGTGGCGATTTCCAGCACCTCGATCGTGGTGCGTGAACTGACGCGCCGCAATGAACTGCATGCCCCGCATGGCAGCCTGGCACTCGGGGTGCTGCTGCTGCAGGATGTGCTGGCGTTACTTGCGCTGGTGCTGGCCCCGGTGCTGTTCGGGTCGAACGGTGCCAGCCTGGGGCGCGCTGTGACGCAGATCGCGGTGATCGGCGTGGGACTGGCGATCGTGACCCGTCTCGCCCTGCCGGTGCTCTTTCGCTGGGCCACGGTGGCCGGGCGTGAAGCGTTCACGCTCACCGTTCTGGTCGCCAGCCTCGGCGCCGCCTGGGTGGCCTCCGTGCTGGGGCTGTCGATGACGGTTGGAGCGTTTCTCGCGGGACTGGTGCTGGACGAGAGTGAATACAGTTATCAGATTCATGCGGAAGTCCGTCCGCTGCGCGACCTGCTGACCAGCCTGTTCTTCGTGTCCGTGGGACTGCTGGTGCGGCCGGCCGAGCTCGTACCGGTGCTGCACCTCGTGCTGCTCGTGGCACTCGGGATGGTGCTGCTCAAGGCCGGCGGGGCCGCGCTGGCCTTCCGTCTGGCCGGGGTGTCGCCCCGCGTGGGACTCACGGCCGCGTTGGTCCTGGCCCAGGTCGGCGAATTCTCGTTCGTGCTCGGGGCAGAAGCCGTCACGCACGGTGCCATCGGCGGGCAGCCCTGGGCCATCCTGCTCGGAGCGAGCGTGCTCACCATGGCGCTCTCCCCGGCGATGGTCTCCGCGGCGCCGCGCCTGGCCGCCCGACTCACCCGGGGAACACCCGGTGCCGTCGAGGGCGCATCCGAGGACGAGCCCCGCTGGCGAGACCACGTGATCATTCTTGGATTCGGCGAAGGGGGACGCCTGGTTTCCCATGCGCTGTCGGCCATCGGTCGGCCGCACGTGGCCATTGACCTCAATGGCGTGTCGGTGCGCTCGGCCCTGGCTGCGGGGCACAGCATCCTGTACGGCGATGCCACGGCCGAGGAACCGCTCCGCGCGGCTGGCATCGAGCAGGCTGCGGCGGTCGTGGCCGTATTGTCCGACCCCGGGGCAACCGAGCGGGCCACGCGGGCCGCGCGCCGGTTGCGTCGGGACCTGCCCATCTTCGTGCGCACCCGGTTCCGGACCGAGGCCGAGCTGATGCGGCGCAGCGGGGCTACGCTGGCCGTCGCCGAGGAACTGGAAGCGTCGATTGAGGTCATGGCCCAGATGCTGGTGCAACTGGAGGTGCCGGGCCCCCGGGTCGACGCCCTGGTCGAGGC
>JBIIDF010000053.1:0-12956 GCA_044238535.1 Vicinamibacterales bacterium | reverse complement strand
CGCGGCTTCGCGCGCGGCGTCCTCTGCCAGCGCGTCGGCCTGCGTGACGGGCAGGTGAGAGCCGTAGCCGCTCGAGGTGATGGCGGCCACCAGCTGGCCGGCGCTGACCACCGCCGGGTCGAACTGAACGGTGGCCGAGCCCATCATCAGGTTGACAGTGGCCTGCTGCACGCCGGCCGTGCCCGCCAGCGCGCGCTGCACGTGCGCCTGGCACGAGGCACAGGTCATGCCCTCGACGGGCAGGGTGAGCTCACTCACGGTTCCTCACCGCCATCGTCATCGATCAGCAGGGTGAGGTGCAAGGCGGCCACGCGCAGGGCCTCGACCGCATCGACGTAGGCCTCGCTCGTCTGAATCAGCGCACGCTGCGAGAACAGCACCTGCGGATACGACGCCGCCATGGCCCGGTAGCGATCGAGATAGAGCCGGTAGGCCTGTTCCGCCTTCGGCAGCATGTCCGCTTCCATGGCCTGCACGCGGCGCTGGGCGGTGGCGTACTGTTCGTAGTGCACCGCGAAGCGATCGGTCAGCCGGAGCTCGAGGGCCGCAATTTGCGCGCGCTGCGCACGGATGCGCGCGTCGGCGGCGGCGACGCCGGCCGTGTTCCGGTTCCAGAGAGGAATGGTCAGGCCGGTGCGGGCCGCCCACGTCCACGTCTCGGACGGACCGAGCCGATCGGGCTCCTGGGTGACCCCCGCCGCCACAGTCAGCATCGGAGCCTGCAGCCGCCGCTCGGCCTCACGCTGCCGTTCGGCCGCCACGAGAGCCGCACGGGCCACCTGCAGGTCGGGCGCCTCGGCCAGGGCCTGCTGCAGGGCGGCCTCGCGACCGTCGGGCAATGTGAGCGACAGCCCGGCGTCGCTGAGGGCCTGCCGCGTCAGTGCGGGCTGACCGACGCTGACGCCGAGGCGGAGCCAGTCGCGGGCCAGCCGGTTGTCGGCCTCGACCAGGCTCAGGGCTGCCGAGGCGGCCTCGATCTCGGAGGCCAGCACATCGGGACGGTCGGCGGCCCCGGTGTTGAACAGCTGCTCGGTGACGGTGACGGCCTGCCGCGCCAGTTCGGTCAGGCGGGCGCGCACGGTGCGCCGCTGCTCGGCGGCGAGCACGTGCACGTAGGCGACGCGGATGTTGCGGCTCAGCTCCCGGCGCACGCGGTCGACTCGGCGCGCGGCGACCTCGGCGCTCGCACGGGCCGCGGTGGCCCGCCGGGCATACTGGCCACTGATGGGAATGGCCTGCTCGACCTGCCCCCCAGTGATCACGGCCCTGCGGCCTGCGCCCACACCCTCTGCGATGCCAGCCACGTGAGGATTGTCCCAACGCGAGGCCTGCTCGCCGGCCGACGCGGCCGCATCCGCCCCGGCCACTGCGGCCTGAATCGCCGGGTGAGCGCTCAGGGCCTGCGATTCGAGCTGCGTCAGCGTCAGCGGCGGGGCCGTGGTCTGTGCGCGTGCGGGGCCTGGCGTGGCGAGCAGGACGACCGCGAGCGGCAGGACGATCGCCGACACACGGATCATCGCGTGCCTCCCGCCTGCGCGGCCTTCCGGGCCATGATGCGGTCGTAGTCGGCCGGCGGCAGCACGCGAATCAGCGTCATCATGCCCATCATCGACCCGGTCCAGCCCGGCGGCAGGCCATCGCATTCAGGCTTGCTGGCGTAGAGGTCGTCGGCGACCATCCACATGTCCTGCGGATAGCCTTTCACCGCCCACGCATCGGGGGCAGCGGTGGCCCCGTGCGCGGCATGCGCCGAATGATCGACGGCCGGCTGTGCGGCCTGCGCGGCGTGGTCGGCGTGCAGGGCGTGCGCGGCATGGTCGACGTGCAGCCCCTGATCGAGCGGGGCATTGGTGACGGCCTGCTCTGCGTTCCCAGCTCCCAGGGTACGGCCCATGCTGGGGCCAAGATGATCGGCGAGCGCGTGGCCCTGCGTGAGGATGCCCATGCCTTCGTCCATGCCGATGCCGGTCGGCATGCCCGGGCGCGACACCGAGAGCGGGCCGACCATCGACACCATCTGATTCATCATGTGGTGCGGCAGGTGGCAGTGCACCATCCAGTCGCCCGGATACACCGCATCGAACTCGATCTCCCGGGCCTGCGCTACACCGACGATGACGGTATTGCCGGGAATCCAGGCGGTGCGGGGAATGCGTCCACCCTCGGTGCCGGTCACATGGAACGTGTGCCCGTGCAGGTGGATGGGATGGTGGTCCATCGACAGGTTGACGAAGCGCAACCGGATGCGCTCACCGAGGCGGGCGATGATCGGGGTGGTGGCCGGGCCGGCCTTGCCGTTGATCGTCAGCCAGTTGAATTCCATGGCCAGCGTGTTAGGAACGGTATTGTTCGGCAGGATGGCCCAGCCCTGGAAGATCATCCCGACGTCGCGATGCACGCGCGGCTCATGCGCTCTGGCGGGATGGCTGATCAGCAGCCCGATCAGCCCCATCAGTTCCTGCATCGGAAAGTGCGAGTGGTAGAAGAACGTGCCCTCCTGGTGCATCGTGAATTCGAAGGCACGCTGCTCACCGGGCTTCAGGGCCTCGGCCCCCAGTCCGGGGACACCGTCAATGACGGGCGGCACTTCCAGTCCGTGCCAGTGCATCGCGAAGAGTTCAGGCAGCCGGTTCTCGACCACGATGCGCACGCGGTCGCCCTGCGTCACCTCGATGGTGGGCCCGGGAATGGATCCGTTGAAGCCCCAGGCGTCGACGGGACGGCCGGGGACGAAGTCGGTCTTCACCGGTTCGGCGCGCAGGTGAAACACCTTCACGCCGTCTTCGATCTGCGCGGTCAGATGGGGAATGTCCGGCGTCTCGACGCGGGGAGGCGTGGGCCCGGGCGGCGGCAGCATCGGTGCGCGGCTCCATCGCTCGGGGGCGACGGCCTCGGGCACCTCGGTCGCGACCGGCATGTGATGCCCGGCATGCGGGTCAGGGGCCGCCGGAGTAGGCACGGACGGTGTCTGCGGGGTGGGATGCACGTGCTGCACCGCCGCCAGGGTGGCGGCAGAGGCAGAGGCGGCGCCTGCACCAGCCAGGGCGCGGCGAAGGAAACGACGACGGGACAGGGACATGACACGCTCCACTTCCGGAAGGGTGAACGCCGCAGAACTGCGGCACCGATCGGCGGGAGCGCGATTACAAGCGAAGGGCGAGCGGGCGACTGGTCGGGATCAGGGGCGGTGCCGGGCCGGCGCGGCGTCGGGTGACGGTCGTGGCCGCCTCGGGTGGACCCGGCACTGGCGTGGCGGGCACGAGCGCTGCGGTCTGCACGGATGCCCGGTCGAAGCCTGCACTCGGCAGGGCGACGGGCAGTGCGTCGCACGAGGCATGGGCACGTGCGGCCAGACGAGACGTGGGGACGTGCTCCTCTGACGTATCGCTGTCTGAGCCTGCGGCCATTTGAAGGCAGTGATCGTGCTCGGACGATGCTGCGGTGGCGTCGGCGCCGGCAGGTGCGTCACCGCCATGCGCGGCCAGGCACCACGCATCGCACCACGGGGCGACCACCGGAAGGGTCGCCACCAGGAGGAGGGTGGCCAGGGCCAGGCGTCCATGGAACAGATTACGCGCCATCGGATTCTTTGAGCGTAACACGGGCATCGGCGGCCGCAGTGACTCCGTCGACGGGGGCGGCAAACAGGGGATTGATGTCGAGCTCGGCAATGGCCGGACACGCGACCATCAGCGCCTCGATGCGACGGAGGATGTCCTCAAGCGCCTGCAGGTCGGCCTTCGGCCGCCCTCGTGCGCCGTCCAGCAGGGGAAAGGCCTTGAGGCGGCGCAGCATCGCCTGGATGTCCGTGCCGTGCAGGGGATGCACCCCGAAGCTGACGTCCTGCAGGACTTCGACAAACACGCCGCCGAGTCCGCACATCAGCAGGGGACCGAAGCGCGGGTCGCGCACGGCCCCGGCAATCACCTCGACGCCTGCGGTGGCCTGCTGCTGCAGTACGATCGTGGCCTCGGGATCGACGGCACGTGCGCGGGCGAGCAGCTCGTCGATCGCCGTGCGGACGGCCTCTGCCGAGCCGAGCGACAGCCGTACGCCACCCACATCAGACTTGTGAACGATGACCGAGGAACTGACCTTGGCCACCACCGGCAGGCTGAGTCCGGCGAGCGCCGCTGCCGCGTCGGCAGGCGAGGCCACCTCGCGCCAGGGCAGCACGGGAATGCCGGCCCACTGGAGCACGCGCTGGGCTTCGGCCAGCGTCATCTGGCGCCGCTGCTGCCGCTGCAGCATGACGCACAGGGCGTGCACCTCGTCCCAGGCGCCGACTGGCAGGGGCGGTGGAACGTTCAGCGGACGCTGGCGGGCCTCCTGGCACTGCACCATCACGGCCAGGGCCCGGGCCGCGTCTTCGCCGAAGGTGTAGACCGGCAGGCTGGCCTCCCGCATGTGTGTCACCGCGGACGGTTCGGTGATGGTGCCCATGAAACAGACGAGCACGGGTTTGGCGAGGCCACGGGTGGCCACGATGATGGCGTCGGCCACGGGGCCCGGCTGATTCGTCTCGAGGGCCGTGAAGATGACGATGAGGGCGTCAACGCCGGGGTCGGCGGCCACGGCCTGCACGACGGTCGAATACTGTGCAGCCTGCGCCGAGGCAATCATGTCGACGGGGTTCGCGACGCTCGCCTCGGGGGGAAGCGCCGCGCGCAGCGCCGCGGTTGTCGCATCGGACAGCGCCGCCATCTGCAGTCCGCTGGCGATGGCCGTGTCGGTGGCCAGAATCGCCGGCCCGCCGGCATTCGTGATGATGGCCACGCGGGGCCCGGCCGGCAGCGGCTGCGTGGCCAGGGCACTGGCGTAGACGAAACATTCCTCGATGGTGCCGGCGCGGATGACGCCGCTCTGTGCGAGCAGCGCATCGACGGCGCGGTCCGATCCGGCCAGCGCGCCCGTGTGCGACGCCGCGGCCCGTGCGCCCGCCGCACTGCGGCCGGCCTTGACGGCAATGATGGGCGTGTGTCGCGTGACGCGGGCGGCCACCTCGAGGAACTTCTGCGGATGGCCGAAGCTTTCCATGTAGAGCAGGATGACGGACGTCGACGGGTCGTCGCCCCACTCGGCCAGCAGGTCGTTGCTCGAGACATCGGCCTTGTTGCCGAGCGAGACGAACATCGACAGCCCGAGGCCCCGCTCCTGCAGGAGGGCCAGCATGGCTTCGCCGACCGCGCCCGACTGTGACGCGAACGCCACGTTCCCGGACGGCGGCAGGCTCGCCGAGAACGAGGCCTGCAGGCGTACGTCGGGGGCCATGTTCATGATGCCCATGCAGTTGGGGCCGACCAGGCGGATGCCGCCCTCGCGGGCCACGCGCACGAGTTCCTCCTCGAGGGCACGTCCCGCGGCGCCGGTTTCCCGATAGCCGGCGGTGATGATCACGGCGGCGCCCACGCCCTTGCGGCCGCACGCCCGCAGGGCCTCGACGACCGCGGCCCGCGGCACCGCGATGATGGCTAGGTCGACCGGGTCAGGAATGGCCTCGACGGACGGATAGCACTTGAGGCTGTGCAGTGCCTCGGCCTTCGGGTTGACGGGGAAGATGGCGCCCTGGAAGCCAGCCCTGAGCAGGTTGTGGAGGATGGCGCCCCCAACCGCATAGCGGTCGCGGGAGGCGCCGATGAGGGCAACGGCGCGCGGACGGAAAAGCCGGTCGAGTGCGCCCATCAGTGGACGCGGCACGAGCCTGGGCCGTCGGGGTGTCCGCACGATCCGCAGGGCCCCGGGGCCGCGGTCATCGATGCCCGCGACGAGGGCGCGCTGACGGCGAAGACCGACAGCTGCTTCGCCAGCTGCTCGCTGTCGCACGACGGGCAGGCGAGGCGCGTGCGTTCGCGCACCAGGAGCTCGAAGTGATGACCGCACGACTGGCAGGCATATTCGTACATCGGCATGCCCCTCAGGATAGCGCAGCCACCGCGGGCGGTATACTGGGAGGATGTCTGCCTCACGCCACAGCTCACCGACGGTTGCCAATCCCCTTCGCCGGAACGTGGCCATCATCGCCCACGTCGACCACGGCAAGACCACGCTGGTCGATGCGATGTTCCGGCAGGCCGGCATCTTCCGCGCCAACGAGCGCATCACCGAACGCGCGATGGACAGTAACGAGCTCGAACGCGAGCGCGGCATCACCATCCTGGCCAAGAACACGGCCGTCCACTACGGTGACGTGCTCATCAACATTGTCGACACCCCGGGCCACGCCGATTTCGGTGGGGAAGTCGAGCGCGTGCTGTCGATGGTGGACGGCGTGGTGCTGCTGGTCGACGCCGCGGAGGGCCCGCTGCCGCAGACCCGCTTCGTGCTGCGGAAGGCGTTCGAGCGCGGCCTGCAGCCAGTGGTCGTCGTCAACAAGATCGATCGGCCCGATGCTCGGATCCGCGAGGTGCTGAACGAGGTGTACGACCTGTTCATTGACCTCGACGCCACCGAAGAGCAGATCGAGTTCCCCGTGCTGTATGCCAGTGGGCGTGCCGGGACGGCAACCACGGACCTGGCGGTCCCCGGCGTCGACCTCCGGCCGTTGTTCGATGCCATCGTGACGCATGTGCCCCCGCCGACCGGCGACCGCTCAGCCCCCCTGCAGATGCTGGTGGCGAACCTTGATGCATCCGACTATCTGGGCCGCATTGCCATCGGCCGCATCTTCAACGGCACCGTGCGCCTGAACGATCCCATCGTGGTGTTGAAGGGCGGCCAGGGGCCCGACATCGAGACACGGGTGACCAAGCTGTTTGCCTTCGAGGGACTCAAGCGGGTGGAAATCCAGGAGGCGGGCGCCGGCGATATCATCTGCCTGGCCGGCATCGAGGACATCAACATCGGGGAGACCATCGCCGACCCCGAGCACCGGTTGGCGCTGGCACCCATCGCGGTGGATGAACCCACCGTGTCGATGATCTTCGGGATCAACACCTCGCCCATGGCCGGCCGCGATGGCCAGTATGTGACCTCACGCCACCTCAAGGAGCGGCTCGAGCGCGAGCTGCTGGGCAATGTGTCGCTGAAGGTCGAGCCCACCGATACGCCCGAGCAGTTCAAGGTGATGGGCCGAGGCGAACTGCAGTTGGCAATTCTCATCGAAATGATGCGCCGCGAAGGCTTCGAGGTGCAGGTATCCCGACCGGAAATCGTGACCCGTGTCATTGACGGCCAGCGTGTGGAGCCCGTCGAGGAACTGGTCGTCGACGTGGCCGAGGAATTCCAGGGCGTGGTCATTTCGATGTGCGGGACCCGGCGCGGCACCATGACGCGCATGGTGAATAACGGCGGCGGCCGTGTGCGCCTCGAGTTCCGCATCCCGGCGCGGGGGCTGATTGGCTTCCGGTCACACTTCCTGACCGATACCAAGGGCACCGGCATCATGAATCATCTGTTTTCGGGCTGGGAGCCCTGGGCCGGACCGATCCCTGCCCGCACCACGGGCGTGCTGGTCTCCGACAGGGCCGGGGTCGCGACGGCGTATGCGATGGCCAACCTGCAGGAGCGGGGCACCATGGTGATCGAGCCGGGGACGGCCGTCTACGAGGGGATGATCGTGGCCGAGCACTCGCGCACGAACGACCTAGACGTCAACATCACCAAGGAGAAGAAGCAGACCAACATGCGGGCCTCCTCGGCGGACGAAGCCATCCGGATTGTCCCGCCTCGGGCGCTCAGTCTCGAATCGGCCATCGAATTCATCAACGACGATGAGTTGGTGGAGATTACGCCGAAGACCATCCGCCTGCGGAAGCGTGTGCTGGCGTCGAATATGCGCCCGAAGAAGGAAGACTGAGCCCGGCGGGCCCCCGGGGGTGAGCTGGTCGACAGCGGGGGTTTACACGTTCGCAATCCCCCACAATATGTAGTGACTCCGGCTCGAGAGTCCGCTACACTCCGAGACCACCCATCGTGGGTCTAACGACGCCCTCTCCGTGTGGCGTCCAAGGAGAAGAGATGGCCAAGAAAGCCAAGAAGGCGGCCAAGCCCGCCAAGACCGCGAAGAAGGCTGTGAAGAAGACGGCGGCCAAGAAGGCCGTAAAGAAGGCGGCGGCCAAGAAGCCGGCGGCGAAGAAGACCGCGCGCAAGCCCAACGCGGCGTTCATGCGCCCGGTGACGCCGAGCGAGACGCTCGCCGAAGTGATCGGCAAGGGCGGGATGCCCCGCACGGAAGTCACGAAGAAGCTGTGGGCCTACATCAAGAAGAACGGCCTGCAGGACCAGAAGAACAAGCGCATGATCAACGCGGACGCCAAGCTGAAGCCCATCTTCGGCGGCAAGGCGCAGGTCAGCATGTTCGACATGACCAAGCTGGTCGGCAAGCACCTCAAGTAAGGCGCACTGCGACCACGTACAAGCCACGGATGCGCGGGATGCCGGCGACGGCCGGGTCCCCCGCATCCGTGGCTTGTGCGTTTTTAGGGGAAGATGCCCATCTGCATGTAGGTGTGGGCCACCTTGTGGATGGCGTTGAGGAACGCCGCGATGCGGAGGTCGGGCACGCCGGGATGCCGCCGCCGCGTCTCGAGCAGGTCGTGCAACGCGCTGATCATCGTCTCCTCGAGGCCCGAATTGACGAGGTCGGCTTCGTCGGGGCCTTTGGCGATCTCCGCCCGTTCCTCGTCGGTGAACCGTTTGCCCGTGGCCGTCTCGATGGCCCGCAGCATCTGCAGTTCGTTCCGCTGCTCGTGGCGCTTCGACATGCGGCCGAAGCGCACGTGCGACAGGTTCTTGAGCCACTCGAAATACGACACCGTCACGCCCCCGGCGTTGCAGTAGATGTCGGGAATGACCAGGGTGCCCTTGGCCCGGAAGATCGGGTCGGCTTCGGGCGTGGTGGGCCCGTTGGCCCCTTCGAGAATGATGCGCGCCTGAATGCGCGGGGTGTTCTCGGCGGTAAAGACGCCCTCCAGGGCGGCGGGAATCAGCACATCGCACGGCAGTTCGAGCGCGGCCGCAGACGAGGGCAGGTTCGTGGCGCCGGGGAAGTTCAGCAGCGAGCCGGACTGTTTCCGGTGCTGGAACACCGCCTCCTCGTTGAGCCCCGCCTCGCTGAAGATGGCGCCCTCGCGCTCGGCAATGGCCACCAGTACGGCGCCGCCTTCGCGGCAGAACTTCGCCGCATGGTAGCCGACGTTGCCCAGCCCCTGGACGACGACGCGCTTGCCCTCGAGCCCGAGTGACAGCCCCAGTGGCTGCATGAGTTCAGGCTGCTGGCAGGCTTCGCGCAGCGCGAAGTACAGCCCACGACCGGTGGCTTCGCGTCGTCCGTTGACGCCGCCCTGGGCGACCGGCTTGCCGGTGACACAGCCCATCGCATCGATCTGCGTGGGGTTGAGGGCGGCGTAGGTGTCGGCGATCCACGCCATCTCGCGCTCGCCCGTGCCGTAGTCCGGGGCGGGCACGTCAATGCCGGGGCCGATGAAGCCCTTCTTGACCAGTTCGTGCGTGTAGCGTCTGGTGATGCGTTCGAGCTCCTCGACCGTGTAGCGGGCCGGGTCGATGCGGATGCCGCCCTTGGCGCCCCCGAACGGCACGTCGACGATGGCGCACTTGTAGGTCATCAGGGCGGCGAGCGCCATGACTTCCTCTTCATAGACGTCGGGGCTGTAACGGATGCCGCCCTTGACGGGCAGCTTGTGGTGACTGTGTTCAGCACGCCATGCGTGGATGACCTCGATGGAGCCATCCTGGCGGCGGAGGGGGAAATCGAAGCGGTAGACGCTGTTGCAGCAGCGGATCTGGTCGAGCAGGCCTTTGGGGTAGTCCGTGAACGTTGCCGCCACGTCGAAGGATTGGTTCACTTCATCGAAGAAGTTCGCGTGAGCTGCCATACGGCTACGCTACCACGGCCCGGGGGCGCCTCCGGTGGCTGGCTCGGGCTGCGAGGGCTGCAGCAGGTGGGCTACACTCAGGAGATATGTCTTTGACGATGGATGCGATGCGCCCGGCCCGACTGTGGCGGCTGATGCCGGCCGAGCTGCGTGCGCAGGCGGCTGCGGCGTTCTGGAATGACGATCAGGCCACCCTCGAGCAGGCGGAGGCCGTCGGGCTGATTGCGCGGCAGATCAAGTTCCGCCCGCGGAGTGTGCTGTCACTGAGCGACGAGAAGCGCACGCGGCACCTGGCGACCCTGCCGCAGATCTCCGACCTGCTGGCGGCGCGTCTCCTGGTGTCGTATCACCTGACCCATCAGCGTCCGATGATGGGCGCCTTTCTCGATGCCCTGGGCATCGCCCACGAAGATGGCCTGATCGCGGACGAATCGCCGTCGCGACCCACGACGGAACAGATGGACACGGCCGTCGCCGCCCTCGCGGCGGCGTATCCGAAGGCTGACGTCGCGCGCTATTTCTGGACGCTGCTCTGGCAGGACCCCGAGACGTGGGGAAGCCTCGAGGGGCGTGCGGAACTGTCGTTCGCCTGAGAGCATGATGTCGACGGATGCCCTGCTCGCACTGGTGACCCTGACGGTCCTCGAGATTGTGCTCGGGGTCGACAACGTGATCTTCATCTCGATTCTCGCGGGTAAGCTGCCGGCCGGGCAGCAGGATCGCGCCCGGCGCCTCGGGCTCATGGCCGCGATGGTCATGCGCGTGCTGCTGCTGCTGTCGCTGGCGTGGATTATCCGGTTGACGGCCCCGCTCTTTACGGCCGTGGGGCAGGAGATCTCCGGTCGCGACCTCATCCTGCTGGGCGGCGGCCTCTTCCTGCTGGCCAAGGCGACGCTTGAGATTCACGAAAAGCTCGAAGGAGCCGAGGGACAGCGTTCGGCTGCGGTGGCCCCGTCCTTCGCCGCAGTCATCGGGCAAATCATGCTGCTCGATATCGTGTTCTCACTCGATTCGGTGATCACGGCGGTGGGCATGGCCGATGACCTGTGGGTCATGATCACGGCCGTCATACTCGCGGTCGGCGTGATGCTTGTGTCAGCCCGGGCCATCAGCGACTTCGTCAATCACCATCCCACGGTGAAGGTGCTGGCCCTGAGTTTCCTGCTGCTGATCGGCATGTCGCTCGTGGCCGAGGGACTCGATCAGCACATTCCCAAGGGCTACATCTACTTCGCCATGGCCTTCTCGGTGTTTGTCGAGATGATCAACCTGCGGGTCTCGCGCAAGGCGCCTGCCGAACCCGTCAAGCTCCACACGCCCTACTAGCCTCCTCCTGCGCGGTCGCGTCTCTCTGCGGCCCGGGGGGGGGCGACCGTCGGCCCATCTCCCGTGTCAGCGCGCGATGACCTGCGCGCGTATCCATGCCACGACGGCCTGTTGCCAGGAGGCGTCGCTTGCGTGCTGTGTCTGCCCTGACCGGGCCCGCACGCTGAAGCTGTGGTCGGCATCTGCCACCGGCATCACCGTTCGGAGGGACGGCCCGGCGCCGGCGAGCGCGGCCTCGACGGCGTCAGGTCCCCCGAAGGCGTCGCGTGTCCCTTGTACGACCAGCAGCGGTGCCGTCAGCCGCTGCAGGTGCGAGGTGCGGTCCTGGGGACGGCGAGCCGAGGGTGGGTGCAGCGGATAGCCCAACGCCACCACACCCGACAGTGTCGGCAGGGCGCCGGACGGGTCGGCCGCGATGTGCGTGGCGACGCGGCCCCCCAGCGATTTGCCTCCGATGAACAGCGGCAGCGCCGGGTGCGCACGGTGCACGTCCGCGATGGTCTCCATGAAGGTGGTGATGAGGCGTGGCAGGCGATCGGGCAGGCGTCTGCCCTCGGCGATGTAAGGGAAGTCGAACGTCGTGACGGCGATCCCCCGGGCGGCCAGCGCTGCGGCGGTCTGCGCCATGAAGGGATGGTGCTGACCCGCCCCGGCCCCGTGGGCGAAGACAAGCACGGCCCAGGGGGCCCCGTTCGGGGCGTACACCTGAGGAGACGACACCACTGATGACACGGGCATGGGGACCCTACTGTAGTACCATTCGCGCACCGTTCGCGCCAGCCGGGTGCGGATGCCGTTGCTGGTTCGGGAGCGGAATGAGAATCGCGGGTTCACGTCTGGGGAAGGGCGCTGCGGCGCTGGGTCTGGTGGGCTGGTTGGGGGGAATCGCCTCGGGGCAGGCGCCCGCACCGGTGCAGGGCAACATCACGTCGCTGGCCAGCCTGCCTCGGCCGACGGGACAGGCCGTGCGGGTGGACGCCCCGCCCACCATCGATGGCGAGGTGCTGGGGGATGCGGCGTGGAATGCGGCGCCTGTGCTGGACGGCTTCCGTCAGTATCAGCCCAACGAAGGCCAGCCGGTCTCCGAAAAAACCGAAGTACGGATGGTCTTCACGAAGGACACCCTCTACGTGGGTGTCGTCTGTTACGACAGCAATCCCGACGGCATCATCGTGGCCGATGCCCGCCGCGACAGCTCGCTCAGCAACACCGACTCGTTCCAGATGATTTTCGACACCTACAAGGATGTGCAGAACGGGTTTGTGTTCGGCACCAATCCCACGGGCCTCGAGTACGACGGCCAGGTGACCAATGAAGGGCAGGGCGGCGGCGGCCTGAGCGGCGCGCAGATGCAGCAGAGCGGGTCGGGCGGCGGATTCAATCTCAACTGGGACGGCGCCTGGACCGTGCGCGCGAAGGTCAGCGACATTGGCTGGACGGCCGAGTTCGCCATTCCCTTCAAGACCCTGCGGTATCCCGCCGGTGGGAGCCAGCGGTGGGGCGTCAACTTCCAGCGGAACATCCGGCGCAAGAACGAAGAAGCGTACTGGGCGCCCATTCCCCGGCAGTTCAATCTGTATCGCGTCTCCATTGCTGGCAACGTCACCGGCATTCAGCCACCCGTCTTCCGGAACTTCAAGCTGATGCCGTTTGCGCTGGGAAACGTCACGCAGTCGGGCGTGTCCCCGGTCGACCCGTTGCTGACCGGATCAGGTGGTGCAGACGCCAAATACAACCTCACGCCGAGCCTGACACTTGATGCGACGGTCCGTACCGACTTTGCGCAGGTGGAAGTCG
>JBIIDF010000308.1:0-3677 GCA_044238535.1 Vicinamibacterales bacterium | reverse complement strand
CGGGCATGCACATGCGCCTCGGCTTTTCGGTGGCCATGCAGCTGCGCCCGGATATTCTGCTGCTGGACGAAGTGTTTGCCGTCGGTGATGCGGCCTTTCAGGCGCAGTGCCTTGACACCATGCGCGCGTATCGGCAGCGCGGAGGCACGCTGCTCTTCGTCTCACACGAACCGGAATCGGTGCGGCAGATCTGCGACCGGGTCATCGTGCTCGATGCAGGCGCTGTGGTGTACGACGGCGGGGTCGACGAAGGCCTCGAGGCATACGCGAGGCTGTCGGCGAGCCGTGGCATTGATGTGGCCGGTATTGACGACCACCCGGCCCCTGCCAGCGTCCTCCGCGCATGACTCCGGAGGCGACACCCACGTGGGCCCGACGGGTGCGCCTCTGGCAGCGGCGCCTGAAGATGCAACGGGCCGCGGCGCGGGCCCGCACGGCGTTCGCCCGTCGCACACGCCACGTGCCACAGAGCCTGGCGGGTGCTCCCCTCGGCGTGTCGGTCGTCGGACCGCTGACGGCGGCCTCCGGCATGGGACAGGCCACCCGGGCCACGGTCGACACGCTGAGGCACGCGAACGTCGAAACCGTCGCCGTCGACTACGAGGCCGGTACGCATCGGGAACCCTCCACCGCATCCCTGCCATTCACCATCGTCCACTTCAACGCCGACCGCATGCAGGAAGTGCGCGCGGCCCTGCATCCGTCGCTGCTGCGTGATCGGTATGTGATTGGCGTCTGGTACTGGGAACTGTCAGAGTTCCGCGCCGACTGGCTGCCGGCCTTCCATGCGATCGACGAAGTGTGGGCCCCGTCGCATTTCATCGGCCAGACACTGCGCGAGGCAGCTCCGTCGGCCGTGCCGGTCATCGACATGCCGCCGGGACTCACCGCACCAGTGCCATCGGCTGACGGTCGGGCCGAGTTTGGCCTGCCCCCCGACGCCTTCCTGTGTCTGAGCGTGTTCGATGTCTCGAGTCAGGTGGCCCGGAAGCATCCGCTCGCGGCCATCGAAGCATTCCGGGCCGCGCGCTTCACCCCCGGCGACGCAGGTCTCGTGATCAAGTGCGTGCGGGCCGACCGCAATCCACAGGCCGTCCGCGAGCTGAAGGCCGCGGCCCACGACCTGCCAGTGCACCTCATCACCGACGAATGGCCGGTCGCCCGCGTGCATGCACTGATGGCCTGCACCGATGTGTGCCTGTCACTGCATCGCGCCGAGGGGCTCGGGCTCACGATCGCCGAGCAGATGTGGCTGGGAAAACCGGCCGTCGCCACCGCATGGTCGGGCAATCTCGACTTCATGACAGCGGACGACAGCTGCCTCGTGCCCGCAGCGCTGGCACGGATCGACCACGACTATGGGCCGTATCTCGAAGGAGGCCAATGGGCCGAGGCCGATGTTCCTGTCGCCGCTGACGCCCTGCGCCGCCTGTGCACCCACCCGAGCGAGGCCCGTACGATGGGCGCGCGCGCGCGCGTCCGCGTCTCGCACCACTTCGACCGGCAGAACCGTGGGCAGGAGATGCGAAATCGCCTGCTGGCGTTGCAGCGCGAGGCCTCATGCTGAACCGGCTGCGACGCATCGCCAGGCACATCCGCTTCCGTACCGCCTCACTCGAAGGCACCCTCCCGTCATCCCTCGAGGCCGGCACACGAGTCACGGCCGCACTCGTCGTTCCCCGTCGCGCGCGCCTGCTGATCAATGTGACGTACGCCCCCGGTGCGCCAGCGACGACCGCGGCGCACACCACGGCGGCAGGTGGTGTCTTCGTGACGATGACGGCGACCGATGGGGCAGGGGGAGGCGTGCTGGCACGGGCGACCCTGCGGATCACGTCCGCGACCGCCGCCGACCGCACCACCGTGGCCAGTGGCCTGCCGCATGTCATGGCCCTCGACCTTCCCGCACGTCCAGCCTCGGACGTCGTTCTCGCGATCGAGGCGTCGAACGAGGAGGCACCCGAGGGCCGTGCGCCCGAAACAACGTCACCGGCGCGCATCACGCTCGCTGATCCCCGGCTGGTCTGGCCCCGCACACTCAGGGAAATGCAGCACCTGTTTGCGGCCGTGCGGGCACGCGACGGATTCCGTGGTGCCCTGCGCCGCACCGTGCAGGCGTCAGCGGAATTCGACCGCGCCGCTGACTACCGGCACTGGTTAGCCCGGCACCGACAGACACCGGACACGCTGGCCGTCGTCGCCACCATGGTCGACAGGCTCGAGTGGCAACCGGTCTTCAGCATTCTCACTCCGGTGTTCAACACCGAGCCGCGACTGCTGCGCGAGTGCGTCTCGTCGGTCACCGCTCAGGTGTATCGCCACTGGCAACTCGTGCTGATAGACGATGCCTCGACGCGTGAGGAGACGCGTGAGACGCTGAAAGCGCTGGAGGGGACCGACCCGCGCATCTGCGTGATCTGGCGCGCGACCAATGGCCATATCTCGCGCGCGTCGAACGACGGACTCTCGGCCGCCACGGGCGACTTCATCGCCCTGCTCGACCATGACGACACGCTCGCCCCCGAGGCGCTGGCGCTCGTCGCACAGCGGCTCTGCGAAGAACCCACGCTCGACTTCATCTACACGGACGAAGACAAGCTCGACGCCATGGGCGGAAGGTGCGAACCGTACTTCAAGCCCGACTGGTCGCCCGAGCACGTCCTCAACTTCATGTATACGAACCACCTGATGGTGCTGCGCCGGTCGCTGGTGACCGAGGTGGGAGGTTTCCGCGAGGGCTACGAAGGGTCGCAGGACTACGACCTGGCCCTGCGGATCATCACGCGCACGTCACGAGTGGGGCACGTGCCGCAGGTGCTGTATCACTGGCGGCAGACGGCCGACTCGACAGCGGGGGGTGGCGACGCCAAACCCTGGGCGCACGACGCGTCGCGACGCGCCCTCGAGGACCACGTGGCGCGCACCGAACCTGACAGCCAGGTGGTATCCCTGCCGACCCCGGGCCTCTTCCGCGTGAAGCGACCCGTGCGCGGGACGCCCCTCGTCAGCCTGGTGATCCCGACCGCCGACATGACGCGCGACGTGCAGGGCCGTCGCGTACGCCTGCTGGCCCACCTGCTGACCAGTGTGACGACACGCACGACCTATCCCCGGATTGAAGTGGTGATTGGCGACAACGGGTCGCTGTGCGCCGAGTCGCTGGCCGCGCTCGACCGCCTGCCCCATGTACGGATGACCTGGGAGGCCGCGGGGCCCTTCAACTTTGCCCGCAAGCTGAATGCCGTGGCCGCGAAGGCGACGGGCGATTATCTGGTGCTGCTGAACGACGACATCGAAGTCATCACGCCCGACTGGATCGAAGCCCTGCTGGAATACGCACAGGACCCGCAGGTGGGTGCCGTCGGGGCACGGCTGCTGTACCCGGACGGACGCCTGCAGCACATCGGGGTGCTGATGGGGGTCGCTGGCCTGACGGGCCACGCGTTCCACCAGTCTCCCGGCATGCATCCCGGCTACTTCGGATCGGCCCGAGGCCCCAGAAACTACTCGGCCGTCACGGCAGCCTGCCTCATGACGGCCCGACACCACTTTGACGCGCTCGACGGATTCGACGAGCGGCTGGCCATCGACTTCAACGACATCGACTACTGCCTGCGCCTCCGTCGGCTGGGCCTGCGGGTGGTCTACACGCCATATGCTGAACTGATTCACCTCGA
>JBIIDF010000306.1:0-3682 GCA_044238535.1 Vicinamibacterales bacterium | reverse complement strand
CATCGCGCAGAGCGAGGCCCTCATGATCGGGCGCGATGCCGACGCGGTCGCCGCCGAACTGCGGGCCGGCGGCCTCGACGAGGCTTCCACGCAGGCCCTCGCGCCACACAAAGTGTTTCCCGGCAACCGTCCCTCCACCACCATCGTCTACGGGCGACTCGACCCACGGACGCTCGGGCTGCTGCTGGCGCTCTACGAGCACAAGGTGTTCACCATGGCGGCGGTCTGGGGGCTGAACGCCTTCGACCAGTGGGGGGTCGAACTGGGCAAGCACCTGGCAGGGCACGTCGCCAGCGACATTGCCGGCACGACCCGCGCCCCGCATGACCCGTCGACGACGGCGCTCATCGCGCGGGCACGAGAGGCGCGGTCGCACGGAGCGTCGTGAGGGCGCGCGTCGGTCAGGTCCCGGCGGCGTAACGCGCACGCGGTCGCGCGTGGCGCGCATGCGGGCGTGCGGGAGATCGGCTACACTGTGAAGGTTCGCGCCCGTAGCTCAGCTGGATAGAGCGTTGGCCTCCGGAGCCAAAGGTCGCAGGTTCGAATCCTGCCGGGCGCACCACCTGCCGGCGATGCAGGCGGTCTCTGGGCACCGGGGCCGGCATGACAACGCCGAGGGGCCCGCCGACCGAGTCCCGCTCGAGGGAACGCGAGTCGCTGAACGAAGTCTGAGGCCTCGTGAATTGCGCCCTGCCGCACCTTTCCCGCCGCCACACGTAGCGTCTCCCGCAATGGCCGCGACTGACCCACGCACGGAGCCGGATCCCGTCCCGGCTGATATCTCTCACTGCACATCGGTCTGCATGGCAGTCGGACCGTACCGCAACCTGACCACGCTGACGGCTGCGGTGCTGTTCCTGCATCCCCAGTGTCAGGTGCTCAATCACGCCGGGGACAGGATTTTTGGCACCGAATACGACCTGTTCAGCGCGTGCACGCCTGGGGGCGTCGAGCGCTTCCTCCGACACGCCGTCGCCCTGTCCGCCGGCGGTTCGCGAGGCGCCTACGGGGGCTCCATCACCTTCTCGCACGCATTCGACCGGCACCGCCGTCTCCCCACCTTGTTCGGGGCCACAGGACTTCCGCTGGTCAAGGGGGATATCCGGGCCCTGTTCTGGAAGGAGTCGCATCGCATCTCCCATCGGATTCGGGAATGCGGGACGAATCTCAGCGCGCTGCTGGCCGCCGACCCGCGGCCGCGGTTCCTGCTGCCGATTCGGCATCCACTGGATTGTGCGGTGTCGAACATCAGGACGAATCACGTCCGATTCTTCCGAGGGCTCGCCGACCCGACCGATGTCGGTCAGGTCTGCGACGCTGTCCTCGACGAGATTCGCCATGTGTGTGATCTCGCCGAGCGGTTCCCGGGGCGGTTCAGGCACTTCTTCGAGCATTCGATTGACGAACAGATGCTCGTCGGATTGGAGGAATTCCTCGAACTGGAACACCACGCCCCCTGGCTGGCGCTGGCCCGTGAGGCCATGACATCAACCTCGCGATACGTCCATCCCCCTGCGCGGCAGGCGCGCTACCGCGCCTCGGTGCAGGCAAAGTTCAGCGACCGTCCCGGGGTCGCAGATGGGCTCCTGGCGTTTGTCGACGCCGGCTGACGCTGCAGGGGCCTGAGGCCCGGTCGATGGTGGCAAGGCCGAATGCTGCCGACTCGACCACCGCGGCGTCCCGACGCGGGCACCACGGTCTTTACCATCGATGCGGTCGCCACAGTCGCCATCACACCGGGTTGTTCTCGCAGGCGGCACGATGCTATAGTTTGGGGAAGTCAGTCGCTGCTGCAGTCCCTGCAGGAGCGACCCGCAGCGCCGCCCTCCCGGGCAGCCTCGTGGGCCCGTAGCTCAACTGGCAGAGCAGCAGACTCTTAATCTGTTGGTTGAAGGTTCGATTCCTTCCGGGCTCACCACTTCCTCACAGGCAAACTCCACAACACCGCCAGGCGGGTCTGGCGACGGCCTGGGGGGCCCTCTGCTGGCTCCCGCTTCTTCTGTCCCTCCGAGGTCGTGGTCCTCGGGCACGACGTCGAGGTCGGTCACGGGGTCGATACGCTCGCCGTCGACTGCAGCGGGGGCCCTGGAGAGCCGTTCATTGCGCCGACCGTTCGCAGACCTCTCCCTCAGGGCGTGGAGCCCTCCTGGACCTGGACGGCAGGGCGGCACACGCGGGAGGTGCTGGCACATGCGGCGGACGCAACTGCCACGCTCAGTGCGCCACGAACCGGAGTGTGTCGCCCGCGGCGGCAGACGCTGCACGCGTTCAGAACGCGAAGGCGACGCGGAGGCGAAGCCGGTCGCGACGCGCAAACCGGCCGAAGAAGGCATCGCCCGGTCCTCCGATGATGTCTCCTCCGACCGCGACGGTCACCGCGTCCAACGGCTGCCACGACCACTCCGCCTGCATGACGTGGTCCCAGCGCTGCAGGTTCGCGTACCCCTTGACCACGAGCTGCCGCGTACCGCCGACACGCCACGTGGCATGGAGCACGGCCGCATGCCGGTAGGGATGCAGCCGAGGGTCGACGGCACTGTCCGCCGCCCTGGTGGCCGGCGTGGTGTCGAGGGCGTACTGCGTGATCACGGTGAGGCTGTCGCCGACCGGCAGGCCCGACCAGGTGCGGTCCGCGCCGGCAGTGAGACGCGCGTAGGAGGGGTTACGACTTCCCGCGGCTGACGCCACCGGGCGTGTCCGGACGTAGGCCGCCTCGCCCCGGAGTCCCCATCTGCCCAGTGTCGTCGCGACATCCCCGCCAAACACCTCCACGCGGTTGTGCGTCGGAACCACCGGAACGACCACGGTGGCGCCGTCGAGGGTGGGCTGGCTCACCTGCGTCGTGGTAGGAATCCGGTCATAGCCGGTGTAGGCCATGGCGCTGAAGTCCCAGCCGCCAACCGTCGCCCCGTAGCGGGCACCGACCTGACCCGTGCCGAGCGTCTTCTCAGGAGTCACGCGGGTCGATGCATACCGGGCCTTCAGGACTCCTTGCCCTGGCACCTCGACCACCGGTGGGAGACTGGTCCACGGGTTGTCCGCCCGCAAGGAATAGATGTCCGGGTCAAAAACCGGGGCCCACACGGCTTCGAGTGTCCCAACCCCACCGGACACTTCGACGGCAACCACGTCGACGGGCAGTTCGCGGCTGTCGAGCAGGTCCGTAACGTCGTGGCGCTTGAACACATCGGTGGGGCGAAGGCTGTCCGCGCGCCCCCAGGAGACGAACTGCCGTCCGACCGTTGCCCTCCAGACCCCTCGGTCGATCGCCACGTACGATTCGTACACATCCACGCGGTCCCGCTCCGGCATGGCGGCGTCCTTCCGCAACAGTGCCGAGGCCCGAACGGCCATCGCCCCCTTCACCCAGTCCCAGCGCGGTATGGCCGTGAGGGCTGCCCGTGTGTCTTTGAGGTCAGGCGGCTTGTCGAGGGGAGCGAAGCCCTCGAGTTCAACGGCAAGGCGCAGTCGCGGGCGATCCGAGACGTGCTGGGCCGATGCCGGCCCGGCCCATCCCCACAACAACCAGGCGAGCAGCAGCGTACACGCACGGCCGCGGCCGAAGACCGGGGCGCGGCGGCTACCGGCCACGCTTGAGGTAATACTCGGTGAAGTAGCGCGCCGGTACGGGTTGAAAGACGCGGTTGCTGTACGCGATGACGGTCGCATGGTTCCGGCTCAT
>JBIIDF010000307.1:0-3682 GCA_044238535.1 Vicinamibacterales bacterium | reverse complement strand
CGCGGCACCCCGCCCACCCCCGCATCGAGCCACGGAATCTGCCAGTCGGCACAGCTCGGCGCGGCGGCCGGTTTCATCGAGGTCAGCGTGCGATCGAGCCGCCGCTGCTGCAGGACCGACAGCACCGCGGACGCCCGCACCGATGCCGAACGCGGCGCCTCGGCCACCGGGACCGGGGCACAGGCATCGGGCAGGACGTTCGGGGGGCACACACTCTGGGGAACAGCCATAGAGACTCCGTAGATTCGCTTTTGTTTCGCCTTACGCGCCATCATAGCGAACACAACACGAATGTCAAGCGCCGACGGTCCCGCCAGTCCCTGCGCTAACATGAGCAGCCTTGCACGCGCTGCTGCTCGATGCCATCCGCCGCATTTCCGCGGCCCTCACCTACCGCGACTTCCGTCTGCTGTGGATGGGGGCACTCACGTCGAGCATCGGCACCTGGATGCAGAAAGTCGCCCAGGCCTGGCTCATCGTCACGCTGACGGCAGACCGCTCGGCCTTCTATCTCGGCCTCGACAGTTTTCTCGGCGAACTGCCCATCCTGCTGCTCACCATCGTGGGAGGCGTGGTGGCCGACCGCCACGACCGGCGACGCCTCATGCTGCTGTCACAGATCGTGCAGATGAGCGTGGCCTTCACCCTGGCGGTGCTGGTCGTGACCGATGCCATCCGCATCTGGCACATCCTGGCCCTGTCGTGCGTCACCGGATGCGCCCAGGCGTTCGGAGGGCCGGCCTACCAGGCGCTGGTGCCCACCCTGATCCAGAAGGAACACCTGCCGAACGCCGTTGCCCTCAACTCGATTCAGTTCAACCTCGCCCGCATCATCGGCCCCATCGTAGCCGGCGCCGCCCTGGCCTCGTTCGGCATGGTGATGTGCTTCGGGCTCAACGGCATTTCGTTCCTGTTCGTGATGGCGGCCATCCTGTCGCTGCGCAATGTGCACGTGCCGCCCGCGTCGTCCGTGTCGATGGTCGCGCAGATGAAGGACGGTCTGCGCCACGTGGCCGGCTCGCGCGAGCTGCAGCGCATCACCCTGCTGGGATTTCTCGCGGCGTTCCTCGGCATTCCCCTGCTGACCTTCCTGCCCGTCATGGCCAAAGATGTCTTCAAGCAGGACGTCGCGCTCTACACGAAGATGATGACCACGTCAGGCATCGGGGCCGTGTGCGGGGCCCTGTTTGTGGCCTGGCTCGGCAAGCACCGTCACATGGGGCGCCTCATGCTCGGCCTGTTGTGCGCCTTCGGTCTCGCCATGACGGCCTTTGCGCTGTCGCCCAGTGTCGAGGTCAGCACAGCCATTCTCTTCTTCACCGGTGCGCTGCTGGTGATGTGTTTCTCGCTCAACAACTCGCTGGTGCAGCTGATGGCGCCGCCCGAACTGCGCGGCCGCGTCGTCAGCATCTACATGGTGGCGTTCCGCGGAGGCTCACCGCTCGGCGGACTCGCCAGCGGCTGGATGATCACGCAGGTCGGGTCAGCCCCGACCATGCTGGCCATCAACGGACTCGTGCTGGCAGCCATTGCCGCCTACGTGCTGCTGTTCCGGTCACACAGCCCCGTCGAGCACTGAACCGACGGCGCGCGTCGGCGCTCCGGCCCTGGCCGCTGCGCAGGGCCTGACGGCCTCGCCCCTCAGCGCGTGAGGCGCACCGGCAGGCGCACTGCCACTTTCGACGGCGCAAAACACACGCGGTCATCACACGCCTGATACTCGAGCTGACCGGTCACCGTCGCCGTGCCTGAGGCCAGGGCACGCCGAGCCTCAGGGGTGTCGAGCACACGCACGGCCCGCGTCAGCCGGAACGGCTGCGAGTACACCTCGACCGTCTCGTTGAGCGGCGCAAAGTGATACTTCTCGGACGGTGGATACTTCGTCGGTTCGAGCCGCAGCCACGGCTGCGCGTCGAGCGTGAGGGCAATCACCTGATAGTCGTGCTTGCCCGGGGCGTAGACATGAATGCTGCGGCGCGGCGTGATGTCGAGCGCCACCGTGAGGGTCGCCCCTGGGGCAGCTTCTTCCGGACTGATGCGCGACTCGACCGTCAGATGACTGGTCGTCGAACGGGCCGACGGGCCGAAGGGATTGGGGGCCGGGGCCTGCGCCTGCAGCGCCATTCCCAGGAGTCCGGTCAGCAGTGTGCCCAGCAGCATGCGTCGCATGCCTCACAGCGTATGCGGGCCGCGCCCGCGAATCAACCGCCGCCGTCACGGTAGAATCAAGCCGGTTCATGTCCACCGCTGCCCCGCTGCGCGCGCTCATTGTCGAAGACGACGCCGACATCGGTCAGTTGGTGGCGCGCTATCTGCAAAAGGCCGGCTTTGTCACCACGGCCCTCACCTCGGGCCGTGACGTGCTGGCCCAGGCCCGCCGCGAACCACCCGATGTGATTCTGCTCGACGTGATGCTGCCCGGCATGGACGGCCTCGAGCTGTGCCGTGCCCTGCGCACCGACACGACGACGGCCCTGGTGCCCATCATCCTGCTGACCGCCCGCGACGGTGAAGACGAGCGCATTGCCGGACTCGAAACCGGGGCCGACGACTACATCACCAAGCCCTTCAGTCCGAAGGAGGTGGTGGCCCGCGTGCGCGCCCTGCTGCGGCGCACCCACCGGACCGCCCCCGCTGCACCGACGATCACCTACGGACCGCTCACCGTCGATGTCGAGCGGCACATCGTGCGCCACGGCGGTGCGGATGTCCACGTCACCGCCAAGGAATTCCTGCTGCTGCAGTACCTGCTGGAACACCGCGGGCGCGTGCTGTCGCGCGACCTGCTGCTGACCGATGTGTGGGGCTACGCCTACACCGGCGGCACGCGTACGGTCGATGTCCACATCCGCCGCCTCCGCGAAAAACTCCCCGTCCTGGTCGACGCCATCGTCACCATCAAGCAGTTCGGCTATAAGCTCCTCGATCCGCCGCCGGAGGCGTAAGGCGTGATGCTGTCCCTCCTGATCGCCGCACTGGTCGGACTCGGGCTCGGTCTCGTGCTGATGCTGCAGGTGATGCGCCGCCGCGCACGCACCCTCCAGCAACGCGCCGAACAGATTCGGCAGACAGCACGGCGTTATGCCCTCGGCGATCGCAGCCGCGAGATCCCGGACTACGGAGAGGACGACCTCGGCGATACGGCCCGGGCCTTCGACCAGGCCATCCGCGAACTGGGCCAGCAGCTCGACCAGCTCAGCCGCGATCGCGCCCGCACCGAAACCGTGCTGGCCTCCATGGCCGAGGGCGTGCTGGTCGTCGACAACCAGGGACGCCTGCAGCTGGTCAACGACGCGGCCCGCCAGTTGCTCAAGCTGGACCGCAGCGCGCTGGGGCATCCCTATATCGAGACCCTCCGCCACCCGGCCATTGTCGAGCAGCTGACACGGGGACTCGACGGCGCCCCAGCCTCCACCCTGGAGCTGACTCTCCCGCTCACTCCGCCACGCACGCTGCTGGCGCGTGTGGCCCCCTTCGACAGCGAAGGCCGCGGGGCGGTGCTGGTGCTGCAGGACGTGACCGATTTCAGACACGCGGATCAGATGCGCCGCGATTTCGTCGCGAACGTCTCGCATGAACTGCGCACACCGCTCACGGCCGTGAAAGGGTACGCCGAGGCCCTGCTGGACGACCCGGATGACGAAGAAATGCGCGAGCGGTTTCTCGAGATCATCCACACGCA
>JBIIDF010000305.1:0-3686 GCA_044238535.1 Vicinamibacterales bacterium | reverse complement strand
CTCCGCCACGGCCGTGCCGTGTTCGCTCGATTCCACGGTGCAGGCACTGAGGCTGTCCGAAAACGTGCCCACACCGGTGTAGCACCGCTGCCCCAGAGGCGTCGGCACTTCTCCGGCGGCGATGGCCGCAGCAATCCCCTTGAACGCATCGATGATGCCCACCTTCACGCCTGCGCCCGTGTAGCCACCGGCGATCCAGTTCGCGGCGTTGTGCACCGTACGCCCCTGACTCACGGTGGAGCCGAACGCCGCCACCGACTCTGCATGAGGTGGTTCGATGAGCGTCAGTCTCAGCACCGAGGAGAGCGCGGAGAGTTGGGGCAGTTCGTCGGGCGCGACGTACACCTCGATGACACGGTCGATGACATGAGCGGGTGGGCGAGACAGGGCGCGCAGCAGTGCCAGCGCCTCGTCGGGGTCGGCGGTGTAGACGGTGACGGGAACAAGGCCGTCACGCTCCAGCGCGATCGGGGCGCGTTCGCGGGCCATGCCCGGTCGGTGCGGGGTCGATGGCAGCACTTCGCGCAGGGGGCCCGTCACCTTGGGAACATGACGTTTGTCCTGCTCGAGGAATCGGAGGTCCTCGGTCGTCAGAGGACGCAGCTCCTGAGATTCCGCGCCCGCCGGTCGTGACGCCAGCAGGAACAGCAGCGCGAGGCCCACGGGCCTCCACGACCAGCGGATGACGAGTGCAGTGCCGATGCGCATGGGAAGAGCTCCTGTAGCGACTGGGGGCAATCTGTTGCACGACGCGAAATGGTCGGGACCAGGCGTCGAGCGATACATCTCGAGCGCAGCCCGAAAATGGCCGGAATTATTTGGCCATAATTCAACTTTACAGAAATGCCCACGGTCGCTGTCAAGCGGCCCCGGGATGGCGGTCGCCACCCCGACGTCCAGCTCGTCCTGTGCGGGAACGGGCCCCGCCCTCGCCCTCCTGCCGGCCCTCCTTCAGGGCCGCGGCTTGACCGCCGACTGCGTGCGCGTGTCAGGCGTGAAGTACTTCCGCGCAGGCATCATCACCGCTGGCAGTGTGCGCTTGTCCATCACCGCATCGGCCGGAATCACGGCATTGGCATGCAGCAGGAACGCCGTCAGCCCATACACCTCGTCATCCGTCAGTGAACCCGGTGCCGTGGGCGGCATCGCCCGACGGATGTAGTCGAACACCGTCGTCGCATGCGGCCAGTAGTTGCCGATGGTGTGCGGCAGCGTCGGATCCTTCGAGAACGGGAAGCCCTCCGTCGCCAGACGGCCGACCAGCACATCGTTCGGCCCCTCCTTCCCGGTCGCGCCGTGACACCGCGCGCACTTGGCGGCGTAGGTCACCGCGCCGTCGGCCGACGTGCCACGGCCCGCCGGCAGGCCCGTGCCGTCGGGCATGATGTCGATGTCGATCCTCGCAATGTCCTCGGGCGTGGCCGGGCGCCCCAGGCCGAAGCGCGCCGGCGCCTGTGCCGACAGCGGCCCCACCACCGAGACCACGAGGACGGCGGCGCAGGCCACCTGAAGACTGCCGCGCATCAACCCCACGCTTCCTCCTTGTAGACCACGCGTCCATCCGCCTGCACCACCCAGCCCGTGATCGGATTGAGGTGATATCCCGTCGTGCCCGGTCCGCGCTGCCTGAGCAGTTCCGCGCGCGTGGGCTGCACGTAGCCGGTCTCGTCGATGGCGCGACTCATGATGACCGTCTCTGTGCCCGTGAACTCCCAGAGGTGGCGGAACCGCGTGTGCGCCAGCGGCAGCACCGGCGCCTGCAGCCGGGCGGCAACCCAGGTCTTGCCGCCATCAGTGCTGATCTCCACGCGAGCGATGCGCCCCGCACCAGTCCACGCGATGCCCGTGATCTCGACCCAGCCACGCTCGAGGCGCGTGGGAAACGCCGGAAAGGTGATGAGCGAACGCGCATCCATGCGGAAGCTGAACATCCGCGACGTACCGTCGGCGAACGGCTCGGTGTACTTCGAGGTCTCCTCGCGGGTCATGAACGGGCGGTCGGAGACGTCGATGCGCCGCAGCCACTTCACGCTGGCATTGCCTTCCCAGCCGGGGAGGAACAGCCGCACCGGATACCCCTGCTCGGGCCGCAGCGACTCGCCGTTCTGCCCGTACGCCACGAGGGCATCGTCGAGGGCTTTCTCGATGGGCACGCTGCGCGTGAGGACGGCGGCGTCGGTGCCCTCGGCGAGCAGCCACTTCGCCGTCTTGTGCACGCCGACTTCCCGCAGCAGCGTGGCGAGTGGCACGCCGGTCCATTCGCTGGTGCTCGTGAGACCGGCCAGTTGTCCAGGCGTGGTCTCCGGACCCGCGGTGCGCCCGAGGTTGCCCGAGCATTCCAGAAAGTAGATTTGCGAGTGCGACGGAAACCGCTTGAGATCGGACAGCGTGAAGATGGTCGGCCGATCGACCATGCCATGGATCAACAGCGAATAGCTGGCCGGATCAATCGCGGGCACGCCGCCATGATGCCGCTCGAAGTGCAGGTCCGACGGGGTGATGGTTCCCATCAGATCCTGATGCGGGGTGCCGGACGAGGTGGTACCGCGGACGAGGCGCTGGACCTTGGCGGTGGCGGCGCGTTCGCCGTTGGCGCGCGGGGGCGTGCCTCGGACCTTGCTCGGGTCGGCCGGGGCCTGCGCCTCGCTGCGGGCCGTGTGGCCAAGGGCCACGGCGCCGGCAGCGCCGGCAATGAGATCACGTCGGGTGACTTTCATGGTCGCGCCTCCGTGGCCGAAAATCCGGCCGTCCGGCGGAGTATATAGCGGAGGGGGCGCCGCGATATGTTTGCACCGACTCCCGCCGTCGGTCTCTCGCACGCACGGGAGCCTGCATGCCCAGCCTCCACCTTGCCAGCGCCGTCAACCGGCAGTATCGGCTGCCGTTGGCCGTGCTCCTGGATGCCATCAGGCGTCACCATCCCGAAGACCTGCACATCGTCGTGCACCTGCTGCATGCCGACCTGCAGGCAGACGACCTCGTGCGGTTGTCTACGCTCGGCGAGATTCACCCGATTCAGATACCCCCGGCGTCCCTCCAGCACCTGCCTGCAGACCGCCGATTCCCGATCGAGGCCGGCTTTCCCCTGCTGTTGGCAGACGTCCTGCCTCCGGACGTGGAGCGGGTGCTGTTCCTCGATGCAGACACGTGGGTCTGCGACGATCTCCGTCCCCTGTGGGCGACTGACCTGGGTGAGAAGGTCCTCGCGGCTGTCGCCGACCCGGCCATTCCCCTCGTCGGCGCTTAGGGGCGTGAAGGGCTGTCGGGACGCCGGGATTCCCGAGGACGCGCCCTACGTCAACGCGGGCGTGCTGCTCATCCAGCTGGCGCAGTGGCGGCAGCGTGCGGTCAGTCGCCAGGCCCACGACTATCTGCGCCGGCACCCGGGTCGCGTCGACTTCCTGCATCAGGAGGCCTTGAACGCCGTGCTGTGGAACGACTGGCACCCGCTCGATGAGCGGTGGAACGTGCCCGGGAGCCTGGCCGGCCGACCGCACGGGAAGCACTCGGACGCGTGGCGGACGCCGGGCATCGTGCACTTTGCCAATACGATGAAGCCCTGGCAGTTCGCAATCGGTGGTCGGTATTCCCAGTCGTATCGCGCCGCGATGGCACCGGGCGTCGACCTGTTTCCTCCGCCGGCCGTGACTGCTGCGGGACGTCTGAAGGGCCACCATGACCAGCGG